>JAYVTJ010001055.1:0-6013 GCA_043774415.1 Fimbriiglobus sp.
CCTACGGCTTCCGCGACGAGGACTACCTGAGACTCAAAATCCTGACCTGCCAACTGCCGAAGCTGTAGAAAAACACCCACAGGATTCCGGGAAGAGCCCCATTTTGCATGCGGCGCGGATGTGCCCGGAGAGTTGCCCGGCTCTTCCGAAAGCATCTGCGATCATTCGGAAATCCGAATCTTGGTGAACTTCCCACCTCCGCCGAAGAACAGATAACCGTTCTTCTTGTTCAGGAAGGGTGCGACGGATTTGATGTCGGGGAAGGTCTTCTCGATGTCGTCGTCGGATTTGCCGTCGTTGTCGATATCGATGCCGATCGTGATGACATCGCCTTTCTTTTCGAGCACGAAGCGGTGCGTGCCCTCTTTGGAAATCTTTCCCAAAGCGTGGAGGGTGCTCGCGGGGGAATTGGAAAGCCTGATCGCGCCTTTATCCACATTGGGCGGATGGATCGCCAGATACAGAGAGTCCTTGGGCTCGTTGTAGACGGTGTTTCGATCGGCTTCGCCGAAGCCGATGTAGACGATCCCTTTCGCATCGGCCTTGTTCAGAGTGTAGATGAGTTCGAACGTGAAGTCTTTCGAGAGGTAGTCGCCCTTCTTCGTCACGACGTAGTGACGACCTTCTTTCAGACTCCAACCGTCCTTGTCGGATACGACTCGCTCCTGCGCTTGAAAGAAGTCCGGGTAGGGGTTCTTGCCGCCGAGTTCGACCCATTCGCCCGACTTGCCGATCCCTGAACCGGCACTTTTCGGAGCGATCGCACCGAGTTTCCATTCCCGCGCCGCTTCGGCGAAGACTTTCCCGAAGAGCTCCCGCTGGACGGTGCCACCCGGAGTCTGGAGATTTCCCAAGCTGCGAGCGAGTTCCGGCGATCGCTTCAGCAGCTTTTGGAACTCCGGACCGTCGAGATTCAATTCGGATGCGGCGAGGGGCAAATCGAGTTCGGATTCGAACAGGAGCGCGAGCGCGACGATCGGCTCCGTCGTGCCGACCCGCCCCCCCGTCAATTCGACCGCCTTTTTGAATCGGTCGCTGTCTTCTTTCACCAGGGTCTGGAAGCGGTCCTTCGCCACATATAGTGCGAGGATCGATTCGAGTTCCCGATCCGAAAACGAGCTATTGTTCTTCTCGGCATGGGCTCGGATCTGATCGTCCTTCGGGAGAATGCCCTTAACGTGGCACGACATGCAGGACAAGCCGTTCTCGACCGCGCGGTCCGGTCGCTTCGGATCGCTGACGATCTCCGTGGGGCCTTTGAGGATCCGGCGGCCGTCACCATTCGCGAGCATATAGGCCTGCAATCCGTTCGGGAGACTGAAGATCATTTCGCCGCCGTCGTGCTTGAATTGATTTTTTTCGGCGCCGGGCCCCAGGGGGTAGGCGAAGAGATTCTGCCGGTCGATGTTTTTCCCGAAGTCGTAGCTTTTCCAGTAGTAGCCGTAGCTGGACTCGTGCCGTTCGATCATGCGATTATTCCGCGAGACCGCCGAGCCGTTGAAGCCCGCGCGCACGGTTTGATGGGTGCGGATATTGTCTTCGGCATCCAAGCGCAAAAGCGTTTCCAATTCCTTATCCGTCGCCGGGAGTTGGAGGATTTCGTGGTAGAGCGGCGGGCGGGAGGCTGCGGCCACGAGCCAGTCGCCCCGGACGTGGGGCAATCCGCACGCGGCATCCTCGTAGAAAGCTGCGGCCGTTTTGCTCTCGGGATAAACGAGCCCGTAGGGATCGGCTCCGGTGATCGCGTCCCAGATCTTTCCGGTCCATTTGTAATCGCGCAGATCGATCCGCAAAATGGTCCGTGCCGGGTCGATGGCCGCGGGGGCGACGATCTTGCGACCCCACGACAAACTGTTGATGAGTTTGGCGACTCCGTTGCGATAGCCCTGCAGCTCATCTTCCGGGCGGCCGGCGTTGTACAGATGCGTCAGGGTCACGTACCGCGTGAATTTGCGATCTGTGGCCTCGCGCTTCTTGATATCGGCGCCCATAAGGTCGATCGCATCCGCCGCGGAGATGAATTTGCGTACCTCGACCGGGGGATTGAAATCGACGGCTCCCGTTTCGATCCACTTCTTCACGAGTGCGATATCGCCTTTCCCGAGCGATTTCCCGTCCGGGGGCATGTCGCCACTTTCGATCCGCCGATAAAGCTTGGACTTCGAGGGATCACCGGGCACGATGTGCTTGCGGGCCACGAGCTGTGTGCGGTCCAGTACGTATCCGAATCCACCTTCGACAGTCCCCTTATCGCCGTGGCAACTGTGGCAGGCCTTCACCAGAATCGCTTTCGCCTTCCCGGCGAGGTCGGCATTCGGCACTTCCGATCGCCCGTCGGAAGTGGCGATCGGGATCAGTCCGCAAGCCAGAACGAGGTACTTCAGTCGCATAATGGCACACTCGCATTGGGAGCCGACACGAAGTCGCATCGTCGCAGCGCGGAATCCACCGGTCAAGCGTCCATGCCCACCACCTCGGCTTCCCAACAACGCACCTTGCACCCGGCGCGGATTCGAGCATGATTGCCCCATCCGATCCCCCGAGGTGACCCGTGGCCCAATCCCCCGCCAAGCGCGCCTCCGAACTGCGCGGCACCATCGACGACCACAACCGCAAGTACTACGTCGAGGCGGCGCCGACGATCTCCGACCGCGAGTTCGACAAGCTCCTCGCGGAATTGACCGAGCTGGAGGCGAAGCACCCCGAACTCGTGACGCCGGATAGCCCGACCCAGCGCGTCGGCGGGGCTCCCATCGAGGGCTTCGCCAAGGTGAAGCACCGCGTGCCGATGATGTCGATCGACAACAGCTACGACGCCGCCGACCTGCGCAAGTTCGACGCCGACGTCCGCAAGGGGGCCGGGCCGGGCGACGTGGCCTACACCGTGGAACTGAAGATCGACGGCGTCTCCATTTCCATCGTCTACGAGGACGGGCTGCTCAAAACCGGCGCCACCCGCGGCAGTGGCGACGTCGGCGACGACGTGACCCACAACCTGCGGACCATCCCCGGTATCCCGCTGCGGCTGAACACCCCGAAGCCGCCCAAAATCTTCGAGGTGCGCGGCGAAATCTACATGACCCGCGCCGAGCTCGTGCGGATCAACGCGGCGAAGCTCGCCGGCGGCGAAGCGCTTTACGCCAACGCCCGAAACCTCACGGCCGGAACGCTGAAGCAGCTCGACCCGAAGGAGAGTGCCAAGCGCAAGCTCCGCCTCTTCGCCTACGGTACGGGCGACATCGAGGGTCTCGAAATCGCTTCGCAGCTCGAACTCGTCGAGAAGCTCAAGGAGTACGGCTTCCCCGTGAACGCCGAGACGACCTTCTGCCACACGGTCGATGAAGTGCTGGCCCAAGTCGAGATCTGGAACGTCCGGCGCCACGACCTGCCCTACGACACCGACGGCCTAGTCGTGAAACTGAACCGCTTCGATCAGCGCAAGCGGCTCGGGGCGACGAGCAAAGTGCCGAAGTGGGCGAAGGCCTACAAATTCGAGGCGGAGCAGGGGATCACGAAGCTGCAGAACGTCGCGTTCGAGATCGGCAAGTTCGGCGAACTCACGCCGGTGGCGGAGTTCGATCCGCCCGTGCAGCTCGCCGGGACGCAGGTGCGCCGGGCCAGCATGCACAACGCGAGTTGGGTCGAGAAGCGCGACGTGCGCCTCGGCGATACGGTCGTCGTGGAAAAGGCCGGGGAGATCATCCCGCAGGTGGTCAGCGTCGTGCTCGAAGCCCGTCCCCCGAACGCGAAGCCGCTCGTCTGGCCGACGGTCTGCCCCGTCTGCGGGGCGCCGATCGAGAAGGACGAATCGGCCATCAGCTACGGCTTCTACTGCTCCGACGTCGGCCGCTGCCCGGCCCAGGTGACGAAGCGGATCATCTCGTTCGCCAAGCGCGACCGCATGGACATCGACGGCCTCGGCGAAGAAGTCGCCAAGCAGCTCGTGGACAGCGGCCTCGTAAAGTCGGTGACGGACCTTTATCGGTTGAAGGAGGAGCAACTGCTGACGCTCGAGAAGTTCGGCAAGACGAAAGCGGAGAACCTCCTCGCGGGGATCGAAGCGAGCAAAACGCGCGGCCTCGCCCGGCTGCTGCCGGCGCTCACGATCTACGGCGTCGGCGGTTCGATGAGCGACCTCGTCGTCGAAGTTTTCCCGAGCCTCGACGAAGTCGTCGCGGCCTCGGTCGAAGACTTCGAGAAGGTCAAAGGGGTCGGGCCGACGCGGGCCAAGAGCCTGTTCGACTTTTTCCACACCGAACCGGGGCAGTCGCTCGTCGAAGAGCTGCGCGGCCTCGGATTGAAGCTGACGCACGAGAAGAAGGCCGTGAGCGGCAAGCAGCCGCTGCTCGGCAAGACGCTCGTCGTCACCGGGTCGCTGGCGAACTACGACCGTCAGACGATCGAAGTGCGCATCAAGGATCTCGGCGGCAAAACGTCGGGGAGCGTCTCGAAGAAGACCGACTTCGTGCTCGCCGGTGAGGATGCGGGGAGCAAGCTGGCGAAAGCCCGGGAACTCGGAATCCGGGTGCTCACGGAAGCCGAATTTGAGACAATGGCGTCGGGAGAATAGCGATGCCACCGGATCTCATCAGCGTTGCAGAGTACGGCCGGATGGTCGAACTCGCCCTTGGGCCATTCCGGTCGATTCGCTGCTTCCCTGAGCTGCTTCAACGCAATCGCTTCCTGAGCACGAAGAACGACATGTTTCCCGACCACCGGCGTCTGGAAAGCGAAGCACTGCAAAAGTGCTCCTCGACCTGGAGCCCTGCACTCCGAGCGGCGAGATCGACTTCGGTCACATCCAGTGGAATCCTGCGGTGGGTTTCGATTCCCTCGGAAAGGATCACAGTCGACTTCTCCCGGCGATGGGCGACATCGTAGGCGAACCGGAGTGCGAATCGCTTCCCATTCGCTTCGGCATGGAAAAAGAGACCCGACAGCATCCGCATCCCCAGCTCGGTGATCGTATCGAACACGAACAGGCCACCCGGTTCCAAGTGCATCGCGACCGCTGAAAAGACACTCGCCAACTCGCGGTGATCCGCCACGTAGTTGAGCGAGTTCGACGCGCACACCACCGCATCGAATCGTCGGCCGAGTTCGAAGTCCCGAAAATCGCCGCGGACGAATTCAACACCCGAGGGGAGATCGGGGCGGCGACGGGCCTGGGCCAGCATCGATTCGCTCGAATCGAGACCGACGACTGCCGGGGCGACTCGGGTGAGACGGGCGCCGAGGGTGCCCGCGCCGCAGGCGAGATCGAGCACCGATCGGAGTTGAATTCCGCGCGGCTCGGCGAGCGAAGCAAGGAACGACGGGTAGTCCGGTAACCGGGGCGCACAGTGCGCGTCCCAGAGTTCCGCGAGGCCCTCGTAGGGCGGGAGTTCCGGCCCTGCTCGCAGCGCGCGCTCGAGTTCCGGATATCGCAGGGAATGTGCGAAGAACTGGCCCGGTCCGCACTTCCGGAGCGGCGCCATCAGCATCCGTTTGGCTCGCCAGGACCGCCACGTTCTCCGAAGCATAGCGGCTCCATCGGCACCGGCCGTTCCGACCTACTTCACCAGCGATTCCTTCCACTCCCGGTCGAGTTCCTCGACCGTCTTACCCGTCAGTTCCTTCCAGACCTTCGCGTCGTACTTCCCGTCGCGCAGCAGCGCGTTGAGCTTGTTCACGAGCTTCGGGTCGTACTTCTCGGAGGCGAATGCGAGAAACGCCGCCGTCGTGCGGTAGCTGCCGTCGTACTTCGCGCGGTCGGCGTTCACCTTCCCCGCCTTGCCCGGCTCGTACTTCCAGAACCGCACGTAGTCGGCGATCCCCTCGACGAGCCAGCCCGGCAGGCCGCGCGCCCGGTAGCCCTGCACGCAGTGCGCCGTCTCGTGGACCATCGCCCCGATGTCGGCCGGGTGATCCTTGAAGTATTTCACCGACCCCGTGATCTTGCCCCCGCCGGCGGCCGCGACACCTTTGTAATCGTTCTTGAGCGCCATCTTGATCTGCGTCGGCGGCTTCGATC
>JAYVTJ010001056.1:0-3087 GCA_043774415.1 Fimbriiglobus sp.
GGCCGGCGGGGTCGGCATGTACGACGACAACCGCCAGATTCTGCGCGACCTCTTCGCGGTGCTCGATCCCGGCGAAACGGCCGTGCAGACCGTCGGCCGGCACTTGGCGAAGGCCTTTCTGCCCCACGGCCTCCGGCCGGGGTGGATCAACCGCGTGGCGTTCGTGGCGCCGAAGCTCGACCTCGTCCATCCGACCGACCGCGACCGCATGATCCGCTTGCTCCGACGCATGGTCGGCAACCTCGCCGACAACCGCGACGGGCTGAAGGCCGAGTACTTCAACGCCGCGGCCGTCGTCTCCACGAAGCTGCTGCCGGGAGAAGCGGACGACCGCTTCCTCGTCGGCGTGCCCTACCGCGGAGCCGACGGACGCAAAATTCCGCCCGGTCCGGAGCAGCGCTTCCGCGTGTCCGAATTGCCGGACGATTGGCCCGCGAGCTGGCGCGCCGGGCAGTTCCAGTATCCGGAGGTCTACCCGACGATCCCGATGCGGAAGGACTGCCCGCCGGAGCAGCTCAACGCCGATAAGGTTTTGGAATTCGTGCTCGGGTGATGCATCGAATCGCGGCTTCGGGTAGACTTTCAATCGGCGAACTACCCTCTCCGCGGTGGCCCATGCTTCGCAAATCGATGAACCGATTCGCAGTCGTCGTTCTCGCGGTGTGCGCGCTGGCATCGTTCGCGCCGGCCGTCGATCCCATCCCGGCCGACTGGGCCTTTCGACCCGCGAGCCGCCCGGCGGTGCCGGAGATCGCCGGTGCTAAGAATCCCGTCGATGCGTTCCTGCTCGCGAAATTGCACGCCAAAAAACTACCCTGTGGCCCCGAGGCCGACCGGGGCACCCTGCTCCGCCGCGTCACGTTCGATCTCACCGGCCTGCCGCCCACACCGCAGGAGTTGGAAGCGTTCGCAATCGACAAATCGCCCGATGCGTACGCCAAAGTCGTCGAACGATTGCTCCGCTCGCCGCAGTACGGCGAGCGCTCGGCCCTCTTCTGGCTCGACCTCGTGCGCTACGCCGAGACCGACGGCTTCAAAGCCGACGACGCCCGGCCGAACGCCTGGCGCTACCGCGACTACATCATCGCGAGCTTCAACGCAGACAAGCCGTACGACCGCTTCGTGATGGAGCAGCTCGCCGGGGACGAACTGTTCCCGAACGACGCGCAGGCCCAGATCGCCACCGGCTTCCTCCGGCACTATCCGGACGAGTACAACGCGGTGAACCTCGAGCAGCGCCGCCAGGAAATCCTGAACGACATCACCGACACCGTCGGCTCCGCGTTCCTCGGCATCACCCTCGGCTGCTGCCGGTGCCACGATCACAAGACCGACCCGGTCGCCCAAAAGGATTACTACCGGATCCAGGGTCACTTCGCGGGCTACTGGCCCGTGGAATTGCCGCTCGACCCCGCGGCGAAGAAGTCCTTCGACGAAAAATTGAAAGTGTGGAACGAGAAGACGGCCGAGATCCGCAAGCGGATGGCGGAACTCGAAAAGCCTTACCGCGAGAAGGCCGAGCAGAAGGAGCGCTCGCGCTTCCAAGAGGAGCACGCGCGCCTCACCGACCTGCCCTCCGACAAACTCACGCCACTCGAACGGCAGTACGCCGCGATGGTCGCGAAGCAAATCTACTCGGAGCGCCGCTTCACGCCGACGCAGTTGAAGGCCGACGAGAAGAAGGAGTACGACGCACTCCTGAAGGAAATGGCCTCGTTCGCCGCGGAGAAGCCGAAGCCGGTGCCGATGATCCACGCCATGACCGACCTCGGTCGTGATGTTCCATCGACCCACTTGCTCAAGCGCGGCGATTGGCGCAAGCCGGATGCCGTCATCGAACCGGGCTTCATCAGCGTCATCCTTTCAGTCGCACCGAAGCTCGTACCGACCGATACGACGCCCGGTCGGCGCACGGCCTTGGCGAAGTGGATCGCGAGTGCCGAGAACCCGCTGACGGCCCGCGTCATGGTCAACCGGATTTGGCAGCAGGACTTCGGCAAAGGACTCGTGGCCTCGTCCAACGACCTCGGCAAAACCGGCGACCGCCCGACGCACCCGGAACTGCTCGATTGGCTCGCGGCGGAGTTTGTGAAGTCGGGCTGGAGCGTCAAGCACATCCACAAGCTCATCGTCGAATCGGAGGCCTATCGGCAATCGAGCATCGAGCGCGGCGACGGTTCCAAGCTCGATCCCGAAAACGCTCTGCTCTCGCACTTTCCCCGCCGGCGGCTCGACGGCGAAGCGCTCCGCGATGCGATGCTCTCGGTGAGCGGGCAGTTGAACCTCAAATCCGGGGGGCCGAGCATCTACCCCGAACTGCCGGCCGAACTCCAGAAGATCACCAAGGACTGGAAGCCCTCCGCCGAAGCGGGCGAACGCAACCGCCGGAGCATTTACGTCGCGGTGAAGCGCAACCTCCGCTTTCCGCTCTTCGCGCTCTTCGATAGCCCCGATCGGTTCGAGTCCTGCTCGCGCCGATTCAGCACGACGACGGCCCCGCAGGCGCTCGCGCTGCTGAACGATTCTACAGTGCTGGCCACCGCCCGGGCGATGGCCACGCGAGTTGCGAAGGATTTCGGCGAGGCTCCCTCGTCCCGAATCGCCGGGGTCTACACGCTCGCGCTCGGCCGGAAGCCGACGGCGGAAGAAGAGAAGATCGCGACTCGGTTCCTCGCGGATCACAAGGGCACGGGTGCCGACGCCCTCGCCGACTTCTGCCATGCGATCCTCAACACCAACGAATTCCTCTCCGTGGATTGACCGATGCCCGCGTTCGACACCGCCGAGTCGCTCCACTCCCGCCGCCGGTTCCTGCAGACCGCCGGGCTGGGTCTCGGTTCACTCGCGTTCGCGCTCCAAGCGCAAGCCGAGCAGGCCGCGCCGAAGACCCACCATGCGGCGAAGGCGAAAGCGGTCATCTTCCTCTTCATGGAGGGCGGGCAGAGCAGCATCGACCTCTTCGACCCCAAGCCGGAATTGACCCGGATGAGCGGCCAGCCGTTGCCCGCCAGCTTCGGCAAGCCGCTGACCGCCATGGGCATCGGCGGCAACGCCCTGCTGGGCAGCACGAGGAAGTTCAAGAAGTAC
>JAYVTJ010001057.1:0-3972 GCA_043774415.1 Fimbriiglobus sp.
TCACGATGGTGGCCGCCGTGATCCTCGGCTACGCCGCGCTCGGCTATCGCGGGATGGTCTTCCCCGTACTGGTGATGGCGGTGGGCGTCGTGAGCAGCATGATCAGCACGGCCCTTGTCGGCCGGGGCATCACGACGGGCAATGCTTCGACCGCGATGAAGTCGATCAACCGCGGCTTCTGGCGCTCGGCGCTCATCAGCATCCTCGGCTTCATGGCCGTGGGCGCGATCTTCCTCCGCTACGACGCCCCGTACATCGTCGGCGTCGCCATCGAACGCGGCATGCACAAGGAACCCGGCTTCCAGAAGGCCCTCGGCATGGACCCGTTCGACGCGGTTCCGATCGAATCCGAGATGCGCCTCGTCCGCAAAGCCGAGGGACTCGGATCGAAGCGCGGCGAAGAACTCGAACTCAAGTTGCAATCGCACCGCTTGGAGACCGCCGCGAAGTGGCGCGCCCTCACGCCGCAGCAGCAGGAGGAGCTGACCCGGCAGAAGATCGGCGTCGCCGTCGATAGCCCGGAGAAGATCGCCAAGCTCGGCGTCGGCCCCGTCGCCACCGCGAGCGTTTTGGAAACTGCGGGAGTCTACGCACCACTCAAAGAAGGCCTCGATCTCTCGGCGGCGTTCTGCTGCCTCATCGGGATCGTGCTCGCCGTGGCCCTCAACCGCTGCACGGAATACTGGACGAGCACCGACTACAGCCCCGTGAAGGAAGTCGTGAAGGCGAGCCGCACCGGCCATGCCACGAACATCATCTCGGGATTGGCCCTCGGGCTGGAGAGCGCCGTCTGGGCCGCGCTCATCATCGCCGTCGCGATCCTCGGCGCGGTCATGGTCTACGCCGACACGGGCAACCTCCTGTTCGTCGCCTACGGCGTCGCCATGTGCGGCATCGGGATGCTCACGCTCACGGGCGACACGATCAGCATGGACGTCTTCGGCCCCATCGCCGACAACGCCAACGGCATCGGCGAGATGGCCTTCAACCGCGACGCGGACGCCAAGAACCTCACCTCGACCGATGCGGAGTACATCCAACCGGCCGAGTTGAAGGCCATGCGGCAAATCCTCTCCGACCTCGACGCCGTCGGGAACACGACCAAAGCCATCACGAAGGGGATCGCCATCGGCTCCGCCGTGATCGCGGCCGTGTCGCTCTTCGCGAGCTTCATCGCCGTGCTCGTGACGGGAGCCGAGGAGAAGATCGGGCAGCTCACCGTGGACGACTTCAAGCGCGGCTCGGCGAACCTCACCGTCGCCGATCCGTACGTCTTCATCGGCATGCTCATCGGCGGGGCGGTGCCGTTCCTATTCAGCAGTATGACGATCCGGGCCGTCGGCCGGGCGGCGTTCCTCATCGTCAACGAGTGCCGCAAGCAGTTCCGCGACAAGGACATTTGGGAAGGCCGCAAGCGCCCCGATTACGGCCGGGTCGTCGATATCTGCACCGCCACCGCGCAGAAGGAACTCATCGGCCCCGGCCTGCTCGCCATCGGCACCCCGCTGATCGTCGGCTTCGTCCTCGGGCCGTTCGCCCTCGGCGGCTTCCTCGCGGGGATGATCGTCGTCGGCCAACTGCTCGCGGTCTTCATGTCGAATGCCGG
Organism: Fimbriiglobus sp.; assembly: GCA_043774415.1. Classification (GTDB taxonomy): domain Bacteria; phylum Planctomycetota; class Planctomycetia; order Gemmatales; family Gemmataceae; genus JALHQU01. The sequence continues at coordinate 1,607 of JAYVTJ010001057.1, forward strand.
CGGAGCGTGGGACAACGCGAAGAAGATGGTCGAAGACGAACCGCGGACGAAGGACACCGGCAAGGGCTCTGATAAGCACAAGGCGAGCGTGACCGGCGACACCGTCGGCGATCCGCTGAAGGATACGGCCGGGCCGGCGATCAATCCGCTCATCAAGGTGATGAACATGGTGAGCCTGCTGGCGCTGCCGCTGGTGATCGCCCACAACATCAAAGACGGCACCGGCGACTGGCACATCGGCGCCGGCATCGCCGCCATCGCGACGCTGGCCGTCGCGTGGGCTTGGTACCAGGCGAAGCGCGAAAGCGCGGCGATGAAGGAACTGGACGACATCGCGAAGTGAACCGCTCCCCGAGATTTTCCATGACCCGTTCGCACCTTTTGCTTCTGCTCCTCGCCTCCGGAGTCGGTATGGTGCCCGCGCGCTCGGACGAAGGCATGTGGCTCCTCAACGACCCGCCCAAGAAGCTCCTCGCTGACAAATACAAGTTCGACCTGGCGCCCGAATGGCTCGACCGGGCCATGAAGGCGAACGTGCGCTTCAACAGCGGCGGCAGCGGCGGATTCGTCTCGAATCGCGGACTTGTCGTGACCAATCACCACATCGCCGCGGATGCGCTCCAAAAGCTCAGCAGCCCCGAACGCGATCTCATGCGCGACGGCTTCTTCGCGAAGGAAGCGAAGGACGAACTCAAGTGCCCCGACCTCGAACTGAACGTGCTGCAGTCCATCGAAGATGTCACCGCGAAGGTGAACGCCGCCGTGAAACCCGGAGCTTCCGCCGCGGATGCGGCCGTCGCTCGCCGGGCGGTGCTCGGAGAGATCGAGAAGGACTCGACCGCGAAGACGGGCCTCCGCTCGGACATCGTCACGCTCTACCAGGGTGGGGTCTACCACCTCTACCGCTACAAGAAATACACCGATGTCCGACTGGTGTTCGCGCCCGAATCGGCAATCGCCGGATTCGGCGGCGATGTGGACAACTTCGAGTATCCGCGCCACGGATTCGATGTCGCCTTCTTCCGCGTCTACGAGAACGACAAGCCGATCGTCAGCAAGGACTACTTCCCGTGGAGCGCGGCCGGCCCGGCCGAGAACGATCTCGTGTTCGTCACGGGTCACCCCGGTACGACGAATCGCCTCGAAACATTGGCGAAGCTGAAGCACCGCCGCGAGTCGACTCTGCCCTATACGCTCGCCCGGCTGCGGCTGATGGAAGCGGCCATCACCCAATACGGCGATCGAGGGCCGGAGCAGCGTCGGCAAGCGGGGAGCGATCTGCACCGCGCGGCCAATGCGCGGAAGGCCTTCAGCGGCCAACTGCAGGGGCTGCTCGACCCGGCGATTCTGAAGCAGAAAGAAGAAGCGGAAGTCGAACTCCAGCCGGGAACGCCCATGCTCTCGCCGCTGATGCCAGATGCTTGGATCCGAATCGAAATGGTTCAGAAGACCTACCGCGGGTTCGAGAAGCCGCACGCCCTCCTCGAAACCGGTCACGCCTTCTCCTCCGAACTCTTCGCCATCGCCCGGCAGCTCGTGCGCCTCGGCGACGAACTCCCGAAGAAATCGGCGGATCGCCTCCGCGAGTACCGCGACAGCAATCTCGAATCGCTCAAGTTTCAACTGCTCAGCCCCGCTCCGCTCTACCCCGATCTCGAACGGGCCAAGCTGCAAGCTTCGCTGACGTTCCTCGCCGAGACTCTCGGCGGCGAGCATCCGCTCGTCGTGAAAGTGCTCGCGGGAAAGAACCCGGCCAAGCGCGCCGAGGAGCTGATCGCGGGCTGCAAACTGTTCGAAGTTGCCGGACGCAAAGCGCTCCTCGACGGAGGCGCCAAGGCGGTAGCCGAGTCGAAAGATCCGATGATCGCGCTCGCGAATGCGATCGACGCCGATGCGCGCGAGCTGCGCAAGAAGTACGAGAACGAGGTCGAGGAGGTCGAGCGTCAAGCTTACGCCGAGATCGCGAAGCTCCGCTTCGCAAAGTTCGGCAACACCGTCGCCCCGGATGCGACCTTCACCCTGCGGCTCGCGTTCGGCACCGTGAAGGGGTACGAAGTCGATGGCAAGATGCTGCCGTTCCACACGACCTTCGGCAGCGCTTTCGAGCGGGCGGAAACGATGAAGAACCGCGAGCCGTTCGACATGCCCAAGCGCTGGATCGACGGCAAAGCCAAAGTGGACGCTGCGACGCCGTTCGACTTCGTCAGCACGGCCGACACCATCGGCGGCAATAGCGGCAGCCCCGTCCTGAACCGCGCCGGCGAACTCGTCGGAATCAACTTCGACCGCAACCGCCACGGCCTGGTGAGGAACTTCGTCTACACCGACGTGCAAGCCCGGCACATCGCGGTGCATTCGAAAGCGGT
>JAYVTJ010001058.1:0-3180 GCA_043774415.1 Fimbriiglobus sp.
CTGGTAGTCGACGAATCGCACGTCTCGCTGCCGCAGGTGCGCGGCATGTACTTCGGCGACGAAGCGCGCAAGCGCACCCTCGTCGAGCACGGCTTCCGGCTGCCGAGCGCGATGGACAACCGCCCGCTGAAATTCGAAGAGTTCGAGAAGCGCCTGACGCGCTGCCTCTGTTTGAGTGCGACGCCGGGGCCGTACGAACTCGGGAAATCGGGCGGGGAAGTCGTCGAGCAGGTGATCCGGCCGACGGGCTTGGTCGATCCCGTCATCCACGTCAAACCGGCGAAGGGGCAGGTGCGCGATCTCGAAAAGGAGTGCCGACTGCGCACCGAGCGGGGCGAGCGGACGCTCGTGACGGTGCTGACGAAGCGCAGCGCCGAAGACCTCACGAACTTCTTCACGGAGGTCGGCCTGCGCTGCAAGTGGCTGCACAGCGAACTCGACGCCATCGAGCGCGTGCAGGTGCTGCGCGAACTCCGCGAAGGGGCCTTCGATGTACTCGTCGGCGTCAACCTGCTGCGCGAAGGGCTCGACCTTCCCGAAGTGTCGCTCGTGGCGATCCTCGATGCCGACAAGGAGGGCTTCCTGCGCTCAGACAAGTCGCTGATCCAGACGATGGGCCGGGCCGCGCGGAACGTGAACGCCGAGGTGATTCTGTACGCCGACAAGATCACCGATTCGATGGAGCGCGCCATGGGTGAGACGAACCGCCGGCGCGCGGTGCAACTCGCTTACAACGTCGAACACAACATCACGCCGATCAGCGTGCGCTCGGCGATCACGAACAGCATCGAAGACGAAGTCGAAGCGCAGAAGTTCGTCCAAGAAGCGGCCGGCATCCAGGCGCAGGACTACGTGACAGCCGAGTTCCTCGAAGAGCTTCAGAAGGAGATGCTGGAAGCGGCGACCAACATGGAGTTCGAGCGCGCCGCCGAACTGCGGGACAAGATCGCCCGGCTCTGCGGGGAGAAAGTGGCGGCACCGCAGACCAAGAAACCGCGCGGCGGCAAGGGTCGGCGCGGCAAACCGGCGGGTGGCGCCGCCGACGCCGGGCCGAAGCGCCAGCGGACCCCGCGCCCGCGCGTGGACGGCGTGTAAGCTCTGTCCACCCGAAAAAAAAGATGATGCGCCGGCGATTCTCCCGTCCGCGCACGGCGCTGCGCAGACTTGCCTTTTTCCCCTCTTCCGATCTCCCGAATCGCCCATTTCGTCCAGCTTTCCTCTCAAAATCGCTCGCGGACCTCAATTCTTTTCGCGTCGGCATCCGCATTGCGAATGACACCCCCCGCTCCGGGACGATTCGAGAAAAGGCGCCGCGACCCAATCCATGTTTCGAGCCGTCGCGTATTCCGATGGCGGTCGCTCCTTTGCGATTCGTTTTCTTCATCCGTCGTTCCCCCCACCGAGGATTCCAGCATGAAAGACCGATCCCGCCGCGCAGTCCCGTCGGCCCTCCCCGGCTTGTGCATCCGACCGAAGCTCGAAGCCCTCGAAACGCGGGAAGTTCCCGCCCTCCTCCTCGGCCTCACCGCTACGAACACCATCGCCCGGTTCGACAGCGCCACGCCCGGCACGCTGATCGGTGCTCCGGTCGCCATCACGTCCGGCCCCCAAACGGGCGAAACGGTTTTGGGGATCGACTTCCGCCCTTCGACCGGCGGTCTGTACGCCCTTGGCAGCACGAGCCGGCTGTACACGCTGAATCTGTCCACCGGTGCCGCGACCCAAGTCGGCGCCGGACCGTTCTCGACGCTCCTCAGCGGGACGAGCTTCGGGTTCGATGTGAACCCTGTCGCCGACGCAGTCCGGGTCGTCAGCGACACCGGTCAAAATCTCGCGATCAATGCCACCACCGGTGTGGTGACCAATCAGACGGGCCTCGTCTACGATCCCGCCGATCCCGCCAACACCGGCTTTTTCCCCGGTGCATTCCCCGCCGCCACCGTGGTCTCCGCCGGCTACACGCAGGCGACTCCCAACACCGTGACGACACTGTACGGCATCGACTCGGCCCAGGATGTCTTGGTGCAAATCGGCAGCCCGGATGGCACGCCCAACGGTCCGGGTACCGGCAAAGTCGTCGTCGTCGGCGAACTGCGCGACGCGGGCTTCGCCCTCGTCAACTTCAGCGCCGCGGCCGGCTTGGACATCGAAGCGAATACGGATCGCGCCTACGCCTCCGACGGTACCAAGGTCTATGAAATCCGCATCACCGACGGCACCGTGCTGAGCACCGCCACCGTCGGCGGGAGTCTGACGCTGACCGATCTCGCACTCGCGCCCTACCCGACCGGCCCCAGCACGCTTTCGCTTGCCGCCGGGTCTTTCGCGTTCACTGCCGACCGCGGTCCGGTCGCGGTGACGGTGACTCGCAGCGGCGGCACCGCCAGTGCGGTCACCGTCGATTATGCGACGGCGAACGGATCGGCCATGGCCGGAACCGACTACTTCCCGGCTTCGGGCACGCTGACGTTCGCACCCGGGGAAACGATGCGCACGATCTTCCTCCAAGTGCCCGCCGGGACCGCCCCGACCGGACCGGCCAAAACGTTCACGCTGAGCCTGAGCAACCCCACCGCCGGATCGTCGGTGGGCACGGCCTCGGCGACGGTGACCATCCCCGCCGTGACCGCGGTGCCGACCCGGTTCTTCGCGACCGGCGCGAGTCAGAACGCCCAGGTGACGGTCTACAACACCGAGGGCGGGGCGCCGCTCTTCACCTTCCGCGCCTTCGAGGGCACCTTCTCGGGCGAAGCCCACGTCGCCGTCGGCGATGTGAACGGCGACGGCTTCGACGATATCATCGTCGGCGCCGGCCCCGGCGCGGGACCGCGCATCCAAGTGTTCGACGGCAAGACGCTCTCGGCGACGAACCAGACCCAAATCGCCAGCTACTTCGCATTCGACCAAGCCTTCATCGGCGGGGTCTCGGTGGCCTCGGGCGATGTGAACGGCGACGGCTTCGCCGATGTGATCGTCGGGGCCGGCCCCGGGGCGGGCGCCCACGTCAAGGTCTTCAGCGGCCTCGGTCTCACGGGCGGCGCGGTGGTCGAACTGGCCAGCTTCTTCGCCTACACGGGTTTCAACGGCGGCGTGACCGTGTCGAGCGGCAACTTCAACGGCGACGCCTTCGACGAGGTGATCACCGGGGCCGGCGCCGGGGGCGGCCCGCACGTCAAAGTC
>JAYVTJ010001059.1:0-5524 GCA_043774415.1 Fimbriiglobus sp.
CGCCGACGCCGAACTCCTCGATTTGCAGCGGACACTGATTCGGATGCAGGCCGCGATCGAAGCGGCGATGCGCCCGGACGGATTCAATATCGGGTTGAACCTCGGCCGCGTCGCCGGGGCCGGATTGCCGGGCCACCTGCACTGGCACATCGTGCCACGCTGGACCGGCGATACCAACTTCATGCCGGTGCTCACCGACGCGAAAGTCATCGTCCAAAGCCTCGAGTCGCTCTGGGATCTGCTGACGGCGGAGTTGCACCTTCCACTGTGACACTTCCAGAAACTCCGAGCTACCGACATCGCACCGGGGCAGGCGCATCCGCTAGGCTTGGGAAAATGATTCCAGCGCCGACCCCCCCACCCCCCCGTGGAATCATTTCGAATGATTGGTAGAATCCATGCACGCCAACGCTTTGCGCTCGATTTCGATGGATGCGATGCCCGCCGAAACCATTTCGGAATCGGGCCGATGGCTGTGGGACGGCTTCCTGATGCCGGGCGACCTCACCCTGCTCACGAGCCAGTGGAAGACCGGCAAAACAACTCTCCTCGCCGGGTTGCTCCGCTGCCTCGGCACCGGTGAACCCTTCCTGAACCGGCCCACGCGCCCGAGCCGCGCTTGGGTGCTCTCCGAAGAATCGGAATCGCACTGGGCCGAGCGCCTCCGGCGGATGCCCATCGGCCCGCACGCCCAACTCTTCTCGCGGCCCTTCCGCGGCCGGCCCACGCCCGAGGACTGGAGCGACCTCATCGATCGGGCCGTCGAAGAAGCGGCGGCGGGCCGGCTCGACCTCGTCGTCGTCGATCCGCTGGCCTCGTTTCTCCCTGGCCGCTGCGAGTCGGACGCGGCCACGCTCCTCGAAGCCCTCACGCCGCTGCACCGTCTCACTGCCGCGGGGATGGCGGTTCTCTTGCTGCACCATCCGCGCAAGAAGAAGTCCGAAGCCGGGAGCTCCGCGCGCGGATCGGGAGCGCTGCTCGGCTTCGTCGATACGAGCATCGAACTGACGCGTTACGGCCCGCTCAACTCCGACGCCTGCCGCCGCTTGCTCCTGACGCAATCGCGGCGCGGCGACGCGCCCGGCCGACTGGCGTACGAGTGGAACCCGGCGACCGGCGCGTTCGCGGAAACGGCCGATCCGCGCGAGCGGCAGTTCGAGGAGAACTGGAAGACGGTGCTCGGCATTTTGGAGCAGCACACGGCCGCGCTCACGCACAAGGAGCTGGCGGAATGCTGGCCCGACGACGCGGCGAAGCCGGCGATGAGCACGCTCTACAGTTGGCTGAACTTGGCCGCCGCGCGCAAGCTGGTGCGGCGGGAGGGTCAGGGCACGAAGAGCGATCCGTGGGGCTACCGCCTCAAGAACAAGGACGACAAGTACCGGGATCTCGGTGAGCTGCCGCCGCTGGAACCGCTGTGGTGAGTCGCAGGAAAAATCGCGATGGTCAAAAAATTTCAAGCGGTGGAACACACGGGGTAGCCGCATCACACCAATCTACTTGATGCGGGTCATCATCCATTTATACGTACTGCCGTTGGTATGTACGTTTTCGCCCACGATCGCATCCGGGTCGGTAGTTTTGACCCGCAGGATCGCCATCCCGAAATTCTTATTGTCAAATGCCACTTCGATGACCCGGCCCCTCTGGAACCACGTCCCCTTCACGACATTGTCGTGCGTCATCACAATCTTATGGTCCGGTGTGAACTCCGCGATGCATTTCGTCGGCAGGGGGGGATCGCAGATCACTTCGAATTTACCCGGCGCGAGTAACCCGATGAAGGCGACTTTCTCCCGGAGGACGGAATCCGACTCGGCAGGGTTCTTCAGATTGCGATACGCTCTGGCGATCTTCTCGAAGGCGGACGAGCAGTTCAGCAAATCGGTCATGATCTGCTCCGTATATGCGTCCACTGCCATTTTCATCGACGGGGACTTGGGCAAATAGCCGTTGTCGACTTCGAACGCCGCTTTCTCCTTTTTCAATTGCACGAGCAGTTCGGCCGACTTGGACGTTTTGGATAGCACCAGTTGCTTCTGCTGCTCGGCGAAGGCTTCCAGCATTTTGACACCCGCCCTCTCGAGGCCAGATTCGTAGGCCCGCTTGGCCGTGGCCAATTGGCCTTGGAGTGAATCATCGGAGGCGGGTTCGCGACCGGATTTCGGGGGATCGGTGGTCTTGGTGGGATCGGTGCGCTTGCCTTTGTACTTATTGCGCTGATCGGCCGCGTCGAATTCTTGGCCGGTCGAATCGAAAGTCAACACCACGACCCAGCCGCCCGGTGGGGCAGTCAGATTCGGATTCTTGACGATCAATTTGTCCTTCTCGAAATGCCAAGTGCTCTTGTTCGGTTCGGTCGGGTTTTGACCGGTGCCGTCCGAAAAGAAAATTTGGGTGAAACCGATCGAACAAGTCCAGTATCCGATCACTTTCGGTTCGAGGTGCTTCTTTTTTTCGGCCGACAGGAGAGCCGCATTGCTGAAGTCTTTCGCCTTCGTCAATTGATCGATAGCCTTGTCGAACACTGTCCCCGCCGCCAGATGCGCTTGCCGCAAGCTCGCCGTGTAGGCGATTGCAGCCGTACGCATTCGGGGAGAGAACGGGATCGTCCCGTACTTCTCGAACGTCTCGCGTTCGAGAGCCACCGCCTCGAGTGCCGTTTTCTTGGCTTCGGCTTTCAATGCGGTTTGCTTGGGAATCAGTTCAGCCTCGGAATCGAATGCTGCGAGGAGCTTTTTCTCGGCAGCCTTAAAGGTTTCCTCGAAATCGGTCTTGGCCTTTTCGACGCCCTTCAGTTTGGGATCCTCGGGGCGGACGGGTGGATCCACCGGTTTCACAGGGGGATCGACGGGGGGTTTGGCCGTTTTCCCGGCCAGGAATTTCGTCAACTCGTCGTCCGCACTCTCCGCTTCGGCCAGCCGGCCGGCTTGGGTGTATTCCTTCCGCGCGGCCGTAAGCGCGGCCGACATCCTGTTCTTCGCCCGGAGAGACGCGGCCACGAAGTCGGCCGACGAGACGGTTTTGGGGAGTTCGCCGCGTTCGGACACGGCCTCCTTGTCGGCGAGGATCTTTTTCAACTGCGCCAAGTCGCCGGCTTTTTGGGCCGCTTCGCGCTTGGTCTCGATCAGCGTCAAGAGGTCGGCCTGAGCTTTGTCCGTCTCCGCTTTGTAAGCCGCGCGGGCCTTGTCGAGCCGGCCTTTGATCTCGTCCGGGACTTCGTCCCCCAGCACGAAGCCAGCCGAAGTGACCATCACCGCGATTGCCATGATCAGTCGAGACACTTTTGAACTCCCGGAACTCTGCGATGATCCGACCACACTATTTGGCACGCGTCATCTTCCACATCCAAACGATCCCGTCCCGAACGCTCGTCCCCTTGCCGGTAACGTCCCGTCGATCTGAAGCTTCAGCGACGCCATACGTGCGAACTTCGCATCGTACAGCAGTTCCACGGCGTCCCCCTTTTGTGTCCAGGTTCCGTGGTAATTCGGCTCGACCCTGTCTCTCGCACCGTCGTCCCTGATGGTGAATGTTCCATCCGGCAAGAACTCGACTAAGTGGCCACCACTGTTGGGGACGCAAACGAGTTCGTACTTGCCAGAGACCTCGGCCTTCGGGGGATCGGCGCGCTTGGCGACGAACTTCCCATTTTGAGCGGTTCCGGCGAACTCTTGGCCGGTCGGATCGAAGACGCAGTTGGTGATCCACCCGCCGGGAGGGCTGTCTTTGCGGGGGTTGGTGACCACCATCTTTTCTTTCTCGAAAACCCAAGAACTCTTATTCGGCTCCGTCGGATTCTGGCACACGCCATCCGAATAGAGGAAGAAGCTGAAGTCGCCGGACGATCCCGAACAGGCCCAGAACCCGATCAACTTGGGTTCGAGGTGCTTCTTTTTCTCCGCGACCATCAGCGCTGCATTGACAGCGTCTTTCGCTCTATTGAACTGCTCGATCGCTCGGTCGTATACGACCGTCGCATTCGCATGGGACTGGCGCAAAGCGGTGATGTAGGCGTTCGCCGCCGTGCGCATCCGCGACGAGAAGGGGATCGTGCCCTGCTTCACGAAGATATCCCGTTCGACCCCCAGTGCGTCGATGGCCTCCTGCTTGGCACCGGTCGATTTGGAAAGGAGCTCACTCTCGGCATCGAATGCCGCGAGGAGCTTTTTCGCGGCCACTTTGCAGGCCACTTCGTAATCGGCCTTGGCCTTTTCGACACCTTTGAGTTTGGGATCATCGGGACGAACGGGTGGATCCACCGGTTTCACCGGCGGATCGACGGGGGGTTTAGCCGTTTTCCCGGCGAGAAACTTCGTCAGTTCATCGTCGGCGCTCTCGGCTTCGGCCAACCGGCCGGCTTGGGTGTATTCCTTCCGGGCTGCCGTGAGCGCAGCGGACATCTTGTTCTTCGCCCGGAGAGTCGCTGCTACGAATTCGGCCGACGAGACTGTTTTGGGGAGTTCGCCGCGTTCGGAGACGGTCTCTTTGTCGGCGAGGATCTTCTTCAACTGCGCTAAGTCGCCGGCCTTTTGGGCCGCTTCGCGCTTGGTCTCGATCAGCGTCAAGAGGTCGGCCTGAGCCTTCTCGGTCTCCGCTTTGTAAGCCGCCCGGGCCTTATCGAGCCGGCCTTTGATCTCGTCCGGGACTTCGTCACCGAAAGCAATTCCGGCTGAAGCGAGCGCCACCGTGAGTGCGATCATCAGTCGAAACACGATAGGACTCCCCTGACGAAATGGGTTCGGCACAGCCACACCGTGCCGGCTACCGCTGAATTGCGATGGATCGCGGTGTAATGAGGAATAGGCTAATCGGTCGGAGAGAGCGTGTCAATCGTTTCACTAGAACCGCCTCTTAATCCGCAGATGGAATGTCGGCGTTTCACCCTCACGCCAGCACCGGCTTGATCACCTCACCCGCGATGTCCGTCAGCCGGAAGTTCCGCCCCTGGAACTTGTGCGTCAGCTGCTTGTGGTCGATCCCCAGCAGGTGGAGCATCGTCGCGTGGAGGTCGTTCACGTGGACCTTGTTCTCCACGGCGTGGTAGCCGAAGTCGTCGGTGTTGCCGTACGTCATGCCGCCCTTGATGCCGCCGCCGGCGAGCCACATGCTAAAGCCCGCGAGGTGGTGATCGCGGCCGTTGCCCTGACCCATCGGCGTGCGGCCGAACTCGGTGCCGAAGACCACGAGCGTGTCCTTGAGCATGTCGCGGTTCTTCAGGTCGGTCAGCAGCGCGGACACGCCCTGATCGACCTCCTTCGCCGTGCCGGCGCTGTGATCCTTCACGCTGCCGTGGTGATCCCAATCGCGGTGGTAGAGCTGAATGAAGCGGACGCCGCGTTCGGCGAGACGCCTGGCGAGGAGACAGTTGGAGGCAAAGCTGCCATCACCGGGTTTGGCACCGTACATCTCCATCACGTTCGCAGGTTCTTTGGACATATCCATCAGATCGGGCACGCTGGCCTGCATGCGGAAGGCCATCTCGTATTGAGCGATTCGAGTTTGAATTTCGGGATCTTCGATC
>JAYVTJ010001060.1:0-3877 GCA_043774415.1 Fimbriiglobus sp.
GCAGCGTCTCGCGGAAAGACGGCGCGTCGTCGGCGATGCGGAAGACGAGGCTGAACGAGGCGATCCAAGCGAGCACGAACGCGGGCATGCACCAGCGCTGCGAGGCCCAGAGCGCCATCATCAGCAGCGTTTCGGGGACGTGGACGTAGGCGAAGCCGCGCTGGAAGACGAACGATTCGAGCGCCCACGCGGCGTACAAGCCGGCGAGCACGGCGCGGGCGAACCGAGCCGCGTCGTCCGGGGCCGGGTCGAACCAGCGACTCGCGACCTGCCGGCCGATCGGGCCGCGCTCCCCGGCGGGCAGCCACTTCGGCGCGAGCACCCGGCCGTCGATCAGCGCCAGCGCCACCAGCGGGATCGACGGGATGAGGATGAGGCTCCAGGGGGTGAACCAGTTCAGCTCGAACTGCAAGCGGGAACCGAGTTCGCCCAAGACGAGATCGGCGTAGTGGCCGTTCCAGTTCGCCATCACATCGTAGAAGTGCGGCCACGTTCCCGTCCCAACGAGCAGCGCGATCCCGGCCAGGCCGAGTGCGATGCCCGCCGCGAGGTTCCCGGCCAAGTCTCGGCCGGCGATTCGCCACGAGCCGCCGCTCAGGCGCCGCACTGTGAGCAGCCAGACCGCCAGGGCGAGGGGAATCGCGTGCGGTTTGAACCACGTGGCCATCGCCCAGAGCAGCCCCTCGGCGTAGGCCGGCCAGAAGTAACCGATGGGCATGCCGCCGGCGGAGCGCGTCATCCGCCGCACGCGCAGTACGACCGCCGCGAGCAGCGGGAGCGTGAGCCAGACGTCGCGCTGGGCGTGGACGAACTCGGTGCTGAACGGGTAGAAGGCCATCATCCCCGCGATGGCCCAGAGGCGCGGCGCGGCCGGCGCCCCGCCGAATTTGGCGACCCGGTCGAGCAGGGCGACGACCCCGGCGAAGATCGCGAGATCGACGATCAGCACCGCGATCTCGCTCGTCCCGAGCGTCGCCCGAATCGCGGTCAGGCACCAGACGTAGCCGGGGGTGTTCGTGTCGAAAACGTCGCGGTAGTGGACGCCGCCCGAGAGGATGGCCCGCGCCGCGACGTCGTAGAGCGTGACGTCGCACCAGAGCGGCAGCCGCAGGAAAATGGGGATGCCGAGGACGGCGAACAGGACGGCGAGCGCCGCGGGCAGCCACGGGGTTCGCCAGAACAGGAGGAAGCGCAGATTCATGGGGCCATCTTAGGTCGCGATCCCGTTCGGGCGCGGGCGCGATCCTCGCAGTCGGTTCAAAAAGGCGGCGTGCGAACATCGATTTGCTTCGCGATCGCTTCCGCTCGCTCGGTGCAATCGTTCATCGCGACGCCGCGGTGCGAGTTGCCCGCGAGGATCAATCCCGGATGGCGCATCACCAGGGCCTCGATGCGCGCCAGCCGCGCGATGTGCCCCACCGCGTACTGCGGGAGGGCCAGCGGCCAGCGGATCACCTGCGAAAAGACCGGCTCGGCCGTCACTTTCATCGCCAATTGCATTTCGCGATGCACGGCCTTCAGCATCACGTCGTCGGGCCATGCGGCCGCGTCCGGCCGGTTCACCCCGCCGCAGAGGGCGCGCCAGAGCACGAAGCCCGGCGGAGCGCGGCCGGGGAAAATGGCGCTGCACCACTGCACGCCGAGCACGTCGCGGCGAGTGTGCTGCGGGGCGATGTAGCCAAAGCCGTCCGGCGCGAGCGGGGCATCTTGAACGCGGTAGCCGAGCAGCGCCACATTGACGGGCGTGAACTTCACGGTGGCGAGTTCGGCCGCGAGCGCGGGGTCGAGATCCTGCAAGCTCTCCGCCTGGGCGGAAGCCGGGGCCGCATGGACGACGGTATCGGCTGGCCAGGCATCGTCGCCTTCACCGCGCACGAGGTAACCGGCGCCGGCTCGTTCGATGCGGCGGACGCGGACGCCCGTTTGCACGATGGGGCCGAGCGAGTCCCGCAGCGCGGCGATCAGCACGCCGAGGCCGCCGGCGAACGACCACATCCGCTGCGGCATCGGCGTCTCGCCGCGTTCCTGCGCCGCTCGCTTCTTCATCTTGGCCGCGCGGAGGAACCCCTTCAGCACGCTCCCGGCTTCGGCTTCCATCTGCACCAGGCGCGGGAAGGCGGCGCGGACGCTCAGCTTCTCGGGGTCGCCGGCGTGGATGCCTGTGACGAGTGCATCGACGAAGATGTCTGCCGCTTCGCGGCCGAAGCGCCGGCGGGCGAATTCGGCGACCGATTCCTCGGTGTCGAGATTTCCGCGTCGACGGCGGAACGGCTCCGCGAGCATCGCGAGCTTCCCCGAAATCGACAGCAGCGGCGTGCGCAGCAGGCCGAGTGGGTCGCCCGGTAAGCGCTGGAGTTCGCCGTTCAAAAAGAGGTAGCGGTTCTTGCGCGAGCCTTCGCTGGCGACGAGGAGTTGCGAACCGAGGCCGAGATCGCGGCAGAGTCGGATCGTGGAGGGCTTGCCGTCGAGGAAGCCGTTCGGCCCGGCTTCGAGCGTGTAGCCGTCGCGGAAGTCGGTCCGGACTTTGCCGCCGACACGGGTGTCCGCTTCGAGCAGCGCGAGGGAGGCGGCGGGGAACGCTTCGCGGATGCGGTAGGCCGCGGCGAGACCGCTGAGTCCGCCGCCGATGATGACGATATTCACGGCAGACCTCACCCCCCCCGGCCCCCTCTCCGAAGCGGAGAGGGGAGAAGGTGAACGCATTACTTGAGCGAGTCCTTGAGGGACTTCGCCGGGCGGACGGTGACCTTGCTGTAGGCCGGTTTGTCCTTGGTCGTGTACTCGAGGCCGGTCGCCGGCATGACCTTCTTGACGCCGCCCTTGACGGCCTTCACCGACTTGACGCCGAAGCGGACGATGCCCGGCAGGGTGAACTGCTTCGGGCCTTTTTTGAGTTCGGACTCGATGAGGTCCGTGAGCGCCGTGACGACCTTCGTCACTTCGGCTTTGCTCAGCTCCGTGGTTTCCGACAGGGCGGCGATCATCGCCGACTTCGTCATCGCCTTCTTCGGGGGGGCTTTCGCCGGGGCCTTCGCCATGATGCATCTCCACAAGTGAGGGGGACCGACCGGGTTCGCCGTGCGACCGCGCGGCCGCACACGTCGAGCGAGACCCTTGATTTCCGGGGAGATTCGCCGCGGGGTGCGGAGGAACTCCAGAAATTTCAGCCGTTCGCACGCGCTACCCACGACAGATATGCGACTTTCGCCCGGAATCCAAGCCTGAACCCGGAATTTTCGCAAATTCCCCCGCACCGCCCGGCGCCCAAACCGACCGATTGAACGGCCCTTCGGAGGGGATTTGCCCATGAATTCAGCGATGTGAGGACTCGGCATCGACCGGATGACCGGGGCCGCGCGGGTGGAATCGGCCACGGAGAATTGGGAGCAAGCCGCGCGCGCCGGAAGGCGAAGCACCCCGAAATCGAGACCGCTTCCCGGATTCCAACGACCATCGGCTTCACTTCAAGCGGATGCCGAGCTGATCCGGCGGCGGGACGAAGGCCTCTTCCGGGAGCCGGATGCCGAGTTCGTCCGGGCCGGGGATGCCGACCGGCTTCGGGCGCTCGTCGCGCGGCGGAGCGGGAGTCGGTCGAGGCGCGGAGCGCAGCGGTGCCGACTGCGGGTAGCCCGGGATGTAGCCGGGCGGCTCGTAGATCGAAAATGGGATCGAGCCCGGCGAACCGCCGAGCGTGGGAGGACACCCCGCCGGCGTTCACCCCGCGTCGGAGCGGCCCGGCATGAAGGTCAGCCACGCCGAGAGGCCCAGCCCGAAACTGACGATGGCCCCGACCGCGGCCCGATGCTTCCCGATCATTTCCGGCTCCTGGATTCCTCGGACGGGAATCTTGTAACCCGGACTTCGCATGGGAAACAGG
>JAYVTJ010001061.1:0-5072 GCA_043774415.1 Fimbriiglobus sp.
ACAGGGGCGAAGCCACTCGGCTTCGCCCCGCTTCATTCCATTACTTCACTTCACCCCGCTCACGCTCACGCTCCCGCGTCTTCGCCGGCTCCCGGCATCTGAATCAGCGGACCGGCTGCCCCCGTGCCGCCCCGCAGGTCGGTGCGCTTCTCTTTGGCCGGCCGCGGCTCGCCGCGATCCATCTTCTCGCCGGGGCGGATCTCCTGGATCATGTCGTCGTCCGGCATGTCCGGGATGATGTCCGGCACCGTCGGATTGTCCACGTCGCGCATCGACAGGCCGACCTTGCGATCCTTGGCGTCCACGCGGAGCACCTTCACCGCCACGTCGTCGCCGACCTTCACCACTTCCTCGGGCGACTCGATCTTGTCGTCGCTCAGTTCGGAAATGTGCAGCAGACCTTCGAGGCCCGGCTCGAGTTCGACGAAGACGCCGAAGTTCGTCAGCTTCGTCACCTTGCCCATGACCTTCTGGCCCGGCTGGTAGCGGCCGGGGATGTCGCCTTCCCACGGGTCGTTGGCCATCTGCTTCAGGCCGAGCGCCACGCGCTTGCGCTCCTGATCGACGCTGAGGACGACGCAGGTGATCTTCTGGCCCTTCTGCACCACTTCGGACGGGTTGGACACTTTGCGGGTCCAGCTCATGTCCGAGACGTGCAGGAGGCCGTCGATGCCCTCTTCGATCTCGATGAAGGCCCCGTAGCTCGTGAGGTTCCGCACCACGCCCGACACCGGCGTGTTCGGCGGGAACTTCTTCGCCACTTCGTCCCACGGGTTCTGCTGGCACTGCTTCATCCCCAGCGAGATTTCCTTCTTCTCGTGGTTGATGTTGAGCACCTGCACTTCGACCTGATCGCCGATGTTCACCACTTCCTGCGGGTTGCTGATGCGCTTCGTCCAGCTCATTTCGGAGATGTGGACGAGGCCTTCGATCCCCGGTTCGAGCTTCACGAACGCGCCGTACGGCATGATGTTCACGACTTCGCCGGTGTGCCGCGTGGCGACCGGGTACTTCTTCTCGATGTCCTGCCACGGGCTCGGCGTCTTGTGCTTCAGACTCAGCGCGATCTTATTCTTCTCGCGGTCGATGTTGAGGATGTAGACTTCGAGTTCCTGGTTGATGCTGACGACCGTGCGCGGGTCGGACACGCGGTGCCAGCCCATGTCGGTGATGTGCAGGAGGCCGTCGATGCCGCCGAGATCGACGAACGCGCCGAAGTCGGCGATGTTCTTGACGATCCCCTTGCGGACCTGGCCGACTTCGAGTTCCGTCATCAGCTTGGCGCGCTGGCCGTCCCGGCGGATTTCGATCAGCTTGCGGCGGCTGACGACGATGTTGCGGCGCTGCTCGTCGATCTTGAGGATCAGGCACTCGATGGTCTGGCCGATGTACTCGTCGATGTTCTGCGGCCGGCGGATGTCCACCTGCGAGGCGGGGAGGAAGACGTTGACGCCGATCTGCACGAGCAGACCGCCCTTGATCTTCTTCGTGACCGGCCCGGAGACGACGTCGCCTTCCTTGTGCTTCGCGAGGATGGCCTCCCATTCCTTCTGGCGCTTGGCTTTGCGGTAGCTCAGCGCGATGGTGCCGTCTTCGCCTTCGAGGGTTTCGAGCAGCACTTCGACGCTGTCGCCGGCTTTGGGCGGCGTGGCGGTGCCGGCTTCGTCGCGCCATTCGTCGAGGGCGATCAGGCCTTCGGATTTGTAGCCGATGTCGATGACGACCATGTCGCCGCGGATTTCGAGGACCTTCCCCTGGACGATCTTGTTGCTCTGGTAGTTCTGTTCGTCGGCGGGGAGCCAAGAGGCGAGGGCATCGGGATCGTTGCCGAAGATTTCGGCGAGTTCGGCGTCGTCGTCGCGGTCGTACTGGCGGAGGAGATTGCGATTGACCATGAAGGGAAGGGGTTCCTGATCGCGGCTTCCGCCCGGCAACGCGTGCCGAACGATTCCACGGTTAGAGGTTACTCGCGCGATCGGGCCCACCGCACGGCGGGCCTGTGGCGATCGCGAAGATTAGGAATTGTAGGGGCGGCGCGGAATGGGGAACAGTCCAAGTGGGGAAAAGCGCAGGGGCGGCAGGGCTTCGACCCGCCGTCAACGGCGGGTCGAAACGCGTGAAGCCCCGTGAACGGGGCTCTCACAATTCCGAGAAGCCGCGGACAACGGGTAGCAGCGAGCGTCGATACAGTTTGGACATCGCCCGCGCGCAAACGTTCGCCACCTCTCTTTGCCGCGTCTAACAATGTCTAGTTAGCCCCCTTCCGCACCCACTTCACCCCCGATTTCGGCCCTTTTCCGGCGCATTCCGGGTATTTTCGGTTGCACCTGATACTGAACTGGCGTATATATAAATAGAAGTGACGCAATGAGGAGTCGGCCGCGACCGGATCGGTCGAACCGGCTCGGGAGATACGGAAACCCAACCGGGAGCGATCATGGAAAACTGGCGCAATGTCTGGCGGAATGGATTCGTCCCCGTCCTTTCGACCTGCGGGCTGGAGCAGCTCCGCGAAGCCCTCCGCAGCGACGATCTGCGGCTCGTCCAAGGGGCCACCACCAACCCCCCGCCGCTGCTCTGCGTGCAGGACTGGCCCGTCGAAGGTTCCTGCGCCCTCGGCTTCTGCGGCTGGCTCGGCGACGGCCTCGAGACCGTCGGCGAAGTCGAGGAGTACTTCGCGAAGTGCTGCTTCGAGGCCGACGAGCGCCTCGGCGAACCGGCCGCCTGCCGGCTCTTCCTCAACTGGTTCGACGACGAACCCCGCGCCCGGATGCGGAAGGAGCTGCTCGCCGAAGTCGAACTCGCCCTGGCGATCCGCAGGCCCGAAATCGCGGTGCCATCCCGCACGATCCACCGACCGACCGCCGCCGTCGCGGCCTGAGTTCAAAAACCCGATTCACCACAGAGTCTCAGTGAGAGCCCAGAGAAGAGAGAAGATGTTCACCGCAGAGAAAGAAGAGGACGCCGGAGAAGACGAGATGGAAACGATTCGAGAGTTGGGATACCGGGCGTGATCCCGCCCAATTCTCGACTCTTCTCCGCGTCCTCTTCTTTCTCTGCGGTGAACATCTTCTCTCTTCTCTGGGCCCGCTGCGGTGAATCCTCTTCCTCCGATTTTCACCACCCCGCGAGAGACCGAACCATGATTCCGATCTGCCAGCACTGCCACCGGGCCAAGGTGAACCGTCCGCGCCAGCTCTGCTGGAGCTGCTACTACGCCCCCGGCGTCCGCGATCGGTACCCCTCGACGAGCAAGTTCGCCCGGCGGGGTGAAGGCAACTTCACGGAGGCCGCGCTCGCCTGCGAACCGACGGTGGCCGCGCCGGGCACGCCGGAGAAGATGGAGGTGCTGGCCGAGCGGGCGCGGATGCGCCAGCGGCTCTGGCACCCGCTCGATGCGATGGTCGCCGGCGAGCCGAAGCCGTTCGCCCTTTTGCAGGGGGAAAGTCGCGAGCGGAAAGTGGCCTAGCGCGACGTGCGCCCACTCCGTACGATGCCGCGCAGCGGAGGACGGCAGGGCGAAAGCGCTCTGGCGCTCGAAATTCGAATGCGGTAGAACCGCGGCGGGGTAGAAAGCGACCCCGCCGCAGTTTCCTTTGCGCGTTGTGCCGGTTGTGCCGGCTGCGCCCGACGGATTTTCGGGGAATCGGGCCGGGGGGTGCGCAACCGCGCAGGAAACCGCGCCGCAAGCGCGCAAAATGACGGTCGTAACTCGGTGCCATTGCGGCGTTACGCGCATTCTCGGCGGGAGTCAAGCCCCCCGCATCGAACGTAAGGTAGGTTACCTCAGCATTTTGGCGGACACGAGGCGCACAACGGAGTGATACGACATGCTGGTCCTCAGTCGGAAGCTCGGAGAGAAGATTTTCATCGGCGAAAATATCTGCATCACGGTCGTGGACATCGACCGGGGCAAGATCCGCCTGGGCATCGAAGCGCCCCGCGACGTGCCGATCTACCGCCAGGAACTCCTGCCGCTCGCCCAGCAGCAGGAGTTGCTCGCAGCCCAGCAGAAGCTCCCCGCGGCCTCCTGAGTTCCCGCCTGCGCTCCGCCCATGAACCCCGGTTCCCACCGGGGTTTTTTCGTCGGAAAGTTTCAAACTTGGACCGCGCGGGCGGGGCACTGAAGAATCCGCCGATCCGCGACCCGCAGGTATCGCACCGACGGCTCACGCCGTCGGCTCGCCGGGGCGGGGACTTCGCGCCGTGGCGAGTCGGGGGTGGACTTCGATGTGCGTGCGAGCGCCGGAAAGCGCAGGGTGGCGAGCCGACTGCGTGAGCCGTCGGTGGATCGCTGCGACAACGGCGCCGAATTCGGCGACTGTCGTTCGGCTTCGCCGATCCAAAATCAGCGGAGCGAAGCCCCTCGGCTTCGCCCCGCTTCAGTTCTCACTTCGCTTCCCCCGGTTTCTGACCTAATCTTGCGGCACAGCCCTCCGCCGGGTGCCGCCATGAACGCCGTCTCGACGATGATGGAATGGAAGACCCAGGGCCGGGCCGAGGGCTTCGCCGAAGGGATGGCCGTCGGGATGCTCGAAGCGCGGCGCTCCGATCTGCTGAAGGTGCTGCGCGTGAAGTTCCCGGACGTGCCGTACGACATCACCGGCAGCGTCCGCGGCATGACCGACATCGACCAGCTCGGCCGCTGGTTCGAAGCCGCACTCGGCGCCCCGACGCTCGACCTCTTCCGCATCATGGCCCACGACGCCGACAGCCGCGCCGTGCGGCGGGGGTAGCATCCCGTCGATCCACGGCCCGCGCCGAAAGGCACTACTTCCGGATCAATCGGTTCCCGCTCCGCACTTCCCGCGCGCCGATTCCGGTTCGCGCTACCCATCGACCGGGCGAGCGGCTAAGTTTGAAGGGGCTGGGCCGACTCTTCCGACCTCTCCGGTTTCTTCCCTTTTTCCGAGAGTGTATACCGTGATCCGCGCGTTCCCCCGCCTCCGCTGGCTTCTCCTCGGCGCGCTGCTCGCCGCACTCGTGGCCGTGCCGACCGGCTCCGTCCGCTCGCAGGACACGCCGCCGGTGCCGATGCTCTCGGAAGCGGAGAAAAAGAAGCAGCTCGACGA
>JAYVTJ010001062.1:0-9043 GCA_043774415.1 Fimbriiglobus sp.
CCCCGCACCCCCCGGCCGCCCGAGCCACCCGAAGCCGACGACACCGAGACGAAGCTCCGCATCAAGCACTGGAGCGTGCACGAGATCGAGATCCTGCACGACCTCTTCACCGACGAGGCCCACTACGTCTGGCGCATCCCCGAAGACTACAAGCGGCAGATCCGCGACGGCCACCTCTTCCACCTCGAGCGCGTCGACAGGAGCGTCCTCGACGCCGTCGCCGCGAACCAGATGTTCCGCTTCAACCCCGACGCCATCTTCCACATGAAGGAGCCGACCCTCGGGGGCGTCGTGAACCGGGGCTGGGGCATCCCGCGGATGCTCTCGAACTTCCGGCAGATCTGGTACGTCCAGGTGCTGCACCGCCAGAACGAGGCCATCGGCCTCGACTCCGTGATCCCGTGGCGGGTGATCACCCCCGCGGCCCGCCAGGGCGCCGCGGGCGAGGGGGCCGACCCCCTGATGATGATGTCGGGCGGCGACTTCCGGGCCCAGGCCCGGCGGATGGTCCGCGAGCGGCGCCGCGACCCGGCCTCCGTGCAGGTCTTCCCGTTCCCCGTGAACTTCCAGATGTTCGGGGCCGACGCGAAGAACCTGGCCCCGACGGACCTGATCCAGCAGGGCTACGAGCGGCTGCTCAACGACCTCGGCACGCCCGTCGAGATGTTCAACGCCAGCATGGAGCTCAACGCGGCGGCCCCGGCCATGAGATTGTTCGAGAGCTCCCACCGGCCCCTCGTGCACGGCGCCTGCCGGTTCGTGGCGTGGATCGCGAACGCCTGCGCGGCGATCCTGAACTGGGAGTCCGTGGACGCGACCCTCAAGCGGGTGACGATCGCGGACGACCTGCAGAAGCAGATGATGGCGGCGCAGCTGCTGATGAGCCAGCAGCTGTCGGGGACGACGGTGCTGGGGGAGCTGGGGCTACAAGTGGCGGCAGGAGCAGAAGCAGATCGCGGAGGAGGCGAGGTTCCAGGCCGAGGTGCAGTCGAGGAACCAGGAGGAGATGGACCAGGCGGGATTCGGGATGCAGGTGGCCAAGGGGCAGGCGGCGTGAGAGTCACGTTTCCAGAGCGTTCCCCTGTGCGCGATCGAATCGTGCCCTCACAACTGTGCGAGTCCGAAGGTACGTATCGCCCGGTACGGCGGTCGTCCGACGCGGCGGTTTGTGCCCGGAAACTTCCACATCCAAAGACGTAGGAACTGCGAAACCGACTGCGCCGCCCCGCGCCCGCACTTCTCCAACATCCCGGTACTTAGGTCTGCGTGCGAATCCGATGATGTCCGGCGATGTCGATCCTGCATCGAATGCGGGTTCCCACCTCATCCGCCCAGATGCTTTCTCGATTCAAACACCGCTTCATTTCCGCCGACTTCAGCACGCGACCGCTCCGCCGCGCCGGCGATACGAACGGGGTTCGCGGGCGGCGGAGGCGGATCAGGAAATCCCCGTACCAGCGACTTCTCCCCGATGGCGCAATCGCTCATTTCCGACGCGGCCGAGTCGTCCATCGAGCTTGGCTATGTCCAGGGGCGCCCGGACGCCGTTGCGGACCCGGCGCCTCCACGAATGCAGCATCTCTCGATTGCTCGATCCCATTTCGGTGGAGCCGGATAATCCCGGCAACCGATATTTCTTCAGTCGCAAGCGCCGAGGGTAGAAAATGCGGATGCGCACCGCGGGCTCCGCCTTCGCACCGCTTCTGATCGCCGTGACGCTGCCGTACTCGGCCGCTTCACCCCCATTTTCGAGCGCACCCGCGACTCCTCCCGCGCCACCGACCAGAGTTGCACCTCCACCCGCCCCCCCCGACACCATCCTAAAGCCGGGCGAGACGCCCATCGACCTCGGGAGCGCCCTCCAGTTGGCGGGGGTGAAGAATCCGGAAATCCTCCTGGCCCGCGAGCGCGTCACCGAGGCCGCGGCGATCAAGCAGTTCGCCGCGGCGCAGGCGCTGCCGAGCCTGAACGTCGGCTCGAACTACAACTCGCACACCGGGTCGCTCCAGCAGGCGAACGGGAACATCCTGAAGGTCGATCGCGATGCGCTGTACGTCGGTCTCGGCGCGGGGGCCGTCGGTGCGGGAACCGTGACCATCCCCGGCCTGTCGTACACGCTCAACGTCGGCACCGCGTGGTTCGACTTCCTGCGCTCGAAGCAGCTCGTCGCCCGCAGCTTCGCCGCGGCCCGCACCGCCGAGAATGATACCCTCCTCCGCGTCTGCCTCGCCTACACCGACCTGCTCCGCGCCGACGCGCGACTGGCCATCGCGGGGCAAAATCGAACGGAAGCCGCGGAACTGGTGCGACTGACGGAAGCGTATGCGAAAGCCGGCCAAGGGCGGAAGGCGGACGCCGATCGCGCGACCGTAGAGCTGCGCAAGCGCGACGCGGAGCTGACGGGGGCCGAAGCTGACACCCTCACCGCTTCCGCTCGGCTGGGGCGGCTGCTGAGTTTGGATTCGACCGTGCGCCTCCGACCGCTCGACGGGTGGGCTGTCCCCGCGCCCATCGTGCCCGATCCGGTGCCCGTCGCACAACTCGTCGCCATCGCCCTCCTGCAGCGGCCCGAACTCGAAGAGCGCCGCGCGGAAATCCGCGAATCGCTCTACTCGCTCTCGAACGCTAAGCTGCTCCCCTTTTCGCCGAACGTGATCCTCGGCTTCAGCACCGGCCAGTTCGGCGGCGGCAGCGATATCGTCGCCGCCGCGGGAGGGTCGCGATTTTCGGGCTTGGAGAGCCGGGTCGATTTCGATGCGGTCGTCTACTTCACGTTCCAGAACCTCGGCGTCGGCAACATCGCGATCACCAAAGGGGCGGCGAGCCGCGTGCGCCAGGCGAACCTCCGTCAGCGGGAAACGCTCAACCGCGTCCGTTCGGAAGTCGTCGAAGCCGACGCCCGTTCGCGGGCCCGGTTCGTGCAAATCGACACGGGGTCGAAGGCGCTCGAAGCGAGCCGGCAGGCGTTCGATCAGGATCTCGCGCGGATCAAGGGCCGGGAGGGTTTGCCCATCGAGACGATCGACAGCCTGCGGCTGCTCGCGCGCTCGCGCTACGAGTACCTCGATGCGATCCTCGACTACAACCGGGCCCAGTTCCAGCTCTACGTCGCCATGGGTCAGCCCCCCGCCGCGGCGCTGGCGAGACCGGTGCCACCCGGTCTCGCGAAACCTCCGGTCGAGAAGCTGCCGTCGCCGAAGCCGCTCGCCCCCGAGATGAAGTGATGCGCCGGCTCGCCGCATCCGCACTCGCCGCGAGCTGCTCGATCGCGGGCTTGACCTCGACGGGCTGCCGCACGGCCGCGACGGTGCGGAACGACACGCCCCGCGTCACCACCATCGCTCCCGGACCCGCTGTCCATCGAGCTTCGGCCCAAGCACCGGCCGACGACAATCTCGCCCGCGCCGACGTGAGCGGGCCCGAGCGCGAGGCGAACATCGATCTGGCCTACGCGCTGGAAGTCGCCAGGACGGCCAATCCGACGATCGCGCTGGCGCGGGAGACGGTGGTCGAAGCGGAGGCCCGGCAGCGCCAGGCGTGTGCGCTCGTCCTGCCGAACTTGAATGCCGGAGCGAACGTCCGCATCCACACGGGGCCGGTGCAGCGCTCGACGGGGGCGATCCTCGACGTGAACAGTCAGAGCCTCTTCTTCGGCTCCGGAGCGCGGGCCGTCGGGACAGGTACGGTTGCGATTCCGGGCATCCGCGCGGTCTACCCGCTCGCCGATGTCGCGCTCGGGCGCCGGCTCGCTCAACAGCGGGTCGCCGCCGCGCGGGGCGATTCCGCGGCCGTGCAGAACCTGACGCTGCTGGAGGTGGCGACGGCGTATCTGGAACTGCTCGGAGCCGATGCCGCACTCGAAGCCCTGCGGCAGGGCGAAGCGGAATTCGGCGAGATCGCCCGGCTGACCGCGCTGTACGCGAAGGCCGGGCAGGGCCGCGATGCGGACGCCCGCCGGGCCGAGGCCAACCTCGAACTCCTGCGGAGGGAAGCGCAGGAAGCCGGCGGCGAACGCGCCGCCGCATCGGCGCGACTGGCGGGAATGCTGAGTCTCGATCCGATGCAGAGTCTTCTCCCGCCGGGCGGAAGGCTGGATCCGTTCGGGTTTTTCGACCCCGCTGCGGATGCCGATTCGCTCGTCTCGCAGGCGCTGCAGTCGCGGCCCGAAGTGAACGCCCGCGCCGCCGAGGTCGCGGAGTCGAGCATCCGACTCCGCCAGGAGAAACTCCGCCCGTGGCTCCCGACCGTCGGCGTGGGCTTCAGCGCGGGGAGCTTCGGCGGCGGGAGCGACCAGACCAATTCGAGTTACGGCGGATTCGGCGGCCGCACCGACTTCGACGTGTTCGCCGTCTGGACCATGCAGAACCTCGGCCTCGGCAACCGCGTGATCCAGAACCGCGGTCGCGCCCGCGTCGGCCAAGCGGTCGCCCGGCTCGCTTCCGCCCAGAATCGCATCCGCGACGAAGTCGCCGAGAGTCTCGCTCAAATTCGCTCTGCCCATTCGCGGATCGAAACCGCGCGGAGTCAGCTCGGGACGGCGCAGGAAGGATTCGCCGAGGAGATGGCCCGCATCAAGCAGGGCGAAGGCCGGCCGCTGGAAGTGCTCGACAGCGCCCGGCAGCTCTCGGAATCCCGCCTCGAACTGGTCCGGGCGATCACCGGGCACAACATCGCGCAATTCCGGCTTCTCGCCGCCGTGGGCACTCCTCCGGGCAGCGCTGCTCCGACGAACCGCTGAGGGCTACGCCGGTAGCGGCTCATCCTTGTCCCCGAGCCTGCGTGGGACCACGAGCGAGTACACGCACGGCACGACGAAGAGCGTCGTCACCAAACCGGCGACCAAGCCGCCCAGGACCGCGCGGCCCAGCGGCACGTTCGCCTCGCTGCCCCGCGTAAGCCCGAACGACATCGGCACGAGTGCGAAGAAGGTCGCGAGCGCCGTCATCACGACCGGCCGCACGCGGATCGCCGCCGCTTTGCGGATCGCCGCGTCCGGCGTCATCCCCTCCTGCTTCTGCAAGTTCGTGGCGAAGTCGGTGAGCAGCACCGTGTTCGACACGACGATGCCGACCATGAAGATGACCCCGAGCAGCGACTGCATGTTGAGGGCCGTCCCCGTGATCGCGAGCACGAGCACGACGCCGATGACCCCGATCGGAACGGCCGAGAGCACCACGATCGGCGTGATGTAGGATCGGAAAAGGGCCACGAGCAGGAAGTAGATCAGCAGCACGGCGGCGGCCATGCCCATGGCCTGATATTTGAAGGTCGTGTTCATCTTCTGGAACTCGCCGCTGAGCGCGATCTTCGCCCCCTCCATCGGCGTCGGCTCGGACTTGGCGGGATCGTACGCCGTCCAGGTTCCGTCCCTGCGCTCGCGGCCGAACTTCGCGACCGTTTTCTTCACGTCGTCGGCGACGTGGCCGAGGTCGCGCCGCTGCACGCCCATCGTCAGGTCGATGGTCGGCTGCAAATTCGTGTGGACGATCTCGGACGGCACCTGCGCTTTGCGCAGAGTCGCGATGGTCCGCAGCGCGATCGGCTTCTTCTGCGTCGGGCTCGTGAGCGGGATGTCGAGCAGCGTGTCGAGGTCGGCGATCGACTGCTCCGGGTAGGAGACGCCGACGTAGTACTGGTTGTGGCTGACGGGGTCGATCCAGAAGTTCTTCTTGTTGAACTGCACGCTGGAGTTGAACGCGGCGACGATGTTGCGCATCACCTCCATCTGGTTCAGGCCGAGCGAAGCCGCCTTTGCGCGGTCCACATCGATGACGTAGAGCGGGTAGTCGAGGCGCTGGATGATCCGCGCATCGACGACGCCGTCGATCCCGCGGACTTCTGCGAGGATCTTCTCCGCGACGGCCTGCGCCTTGGTCAGATCCTTCCCCGTGACCTTCACGTTGATCGGCGTCGATTTCCCCTCGTTCATCGCGGAGCGGATCATCCCGCCGGCGTCGAACGCGAACTCCATGTTCATGCGGTTGAAGCCCCCGACGCCGAGGGGGATTTCCCGTTTCTCGTAGCGCTCGCGGTAAACATCCGCGAGGATCTTCTCGAACTCCGGATCGGATGCGAATCCCGTCCGGAGCAGCGCGACGCACTCTTGGGCCGAACGCGAGCGCTCGGGGATCAACTGCACCTTCACGATGGCGTCCATCGGCCCGCTGTTCTGTGTGAAGGCCGCGGACCAGTCGGCCGTCAGACCGAGTTCGCTGATGACGAGTTCGAGGTCGGCCCCGAGCTTGAGCTTGATGTACTTCTCGACGGCTTCGACGTACCCCTCGGTCACTTCGATGCGCGTGCCCGAGGGCAACCGGACGGTCATCTCGAACGCCCCCGAATCGACTTCCGGGAAGAACTCGCGGCGGAGGCCCGGCCCCAAGATCAGGACGACCAGTGCGAGCAGGACGAATGCCCCGCCGATGACATACCCCCGCGCATTCAGTACGACGCCGAGGAGCCGCACGTACCCCCGAATCGCCGCGTCCAAGAAGCCCTCCCAGCGGGCGTACAGCCGTCCGATCGGCCCGACCGGCGGGGCATTCTCGTGGACATTGCGGTGCTCGTAATCCTCGGACTCCGACTCGATCGGCTTGTGGCCGTGCGGCTTCATCCAGGCGGCGCACCGCGCCGGCACAAACGTGAGCGACAAGACATAGGCGATGAGCACCGCGAAGGCCACGGCGAGGAACATCGGCTTGAACAGGAACGACCCGAGGCCGGGGATGAGCGTGAGCGGGGCGAGCACGAGCAGGGTGCAGAGCGTCGCGGCGAGCGCGGGCATCGCCACTTCGCTGGCTCCGAGATAGGCGGCGATCTTCGGCTTCGCCCCCAACCCGAGGTGCCGGTGCGTGTTTTCCAAGCAGACGATCGCGCTGTCCACGAGGGGGCCGATGGCGAGGGCCAGGCCCGCGAGCGTCATCACGTTGATGGTCTGACCGGCGCCGTGCAGCGCCGCGAGAGCCCCGAGCACCGCGACCGGCACCGTCAGTACGGCGATGATCGTCATGCGCCACTCGCCGAGGAAGACGAGAATGACCATCGAACAGAGGAATGCCCCGAGTATCCCCTCTTCCGCGAGGCTGTCGATGGCGCTGCTCACGTAGACCGACTGATCCATCACGAGCTTCAGGTCCACATCGGGCGTCGTGAGCCGCTCCTTCATATCGGGGAGATTGTCGCGGAGGTTATTCACGACGCCGAGCGTGCTCGATCCCTGCTGGCGGTAGACGGGGATGTAAACCTGCCGGCGGCCGTCCACGCGGACGATATTCGTCTGGATGGTCGAGGTGTCTTTCGGCACGGCGACATCGCGGAGGAAGACGACCCCGCGCGCGTCGGAGCGGATCGGGATGTCGCCCATCCGCTCGACGATCTCGTACATCGAATTCGAATCGAGGGCGTAGTCGATGCCGCCGACCTTGGCATCCCCGGCGGGAAGAAACACGTTCGAGCGGTCGAGTGCATCCATCACATCCGTCGGTGACAGCCCCCGCGCCTGGAGTTTCTGCGGGTCGAGCATCGCGAGGATCGTCCGGAGTTTGCCGCCGTAGACGACAGGCGCGTTGGCCCCCGGCGAAGCCATGATCATGTTGCGGACCTGGTACCGGCCCGTGTCGTAGAGCACCGATTCGCCCTGCGTCCGGCTGTTCAGCGCGATGATCCCGACGGGCGTCGTCGCCGTCGGATCGTACGGGAGGATCACGGGCGGCAGCGTTCCGGGCGGAAGGTTCGGGATCGCCGCCGTCGAGAGGGAGTTGACCTGCGTGAGGGCGCCGCTCGGATCGGTGCCGTCGGCGTAGTAATTCCGGATGATGCTGGCGCCGACGATGGAGCGCGATTCTTGACGCATCGTTCCCGCGGCTTGGCCGGTCTGGCGCTCCATCCGCGAGGTGATATCGGCCTCCACGTTCGTCGCCGACATGCCGCCGTAGAAGGTGAGAACTTGAACCGACGGGCTGTTGTAGACCGGCAGGATGTCCATCGGGATACTGCCGAGCGCGACCATCCCGCCCAGGGCGACGGTGACGACGAGCACGGTGATCGCACGCGGATTGCCGAGTGAGAAGCGGATCAGCGAATTCATTTGGCCGGGGCCTCCGCGACGATCACGGCGGTGCCGTCTTCGACGGGCCCGTTCGCCCGGAGGACGACGGCGTCGATCTTGGAAAGTCCCGAAAGGATTTCGACTTCGACGCCGTTGTCCATCCCCGTCACGACGGCCTGCGAGCGGACGGCCCCATCCCGGACGATGCGGAGGGTGGCCTTGTTCCCGCTCGCCCGTCCCGTCAGCGTGGCCGAGGGAACGGTGAACGCGGAAGGCGTCCCCGTTTCGAGGAGCATCGTCACGCGGCCGTACATGCCTCGGACGAGCCGGCCGTCGGGATTGGGGATGTCGATCTCGGTCCGCATCGTGCGAGTCGCGGGATCTTCGGATTCCGCCGCGCGGGCGATGGCCGACTTGAGGCTCCGGCCCGGAAGCGCGTCGATCTCCACGGTCGCCGCATCGCCGGTGTTGACGTACGGCACGTCGCGGTCGGGGATCTGCACGACGACCCGCATCTTGTCGGTACGCTCCACCGTGAAGAGCGGCGTGCGCTCGCCGCCGGCGTCGGCCGAGCGGATAAAATCGTCGCGGTGGAAGGAGCGTCGCGTGACGACGCCGTCGTAGGGCGAGCGGATTTCGGTGTAGGCGTGCATGACCTGCGAGCGGCCGAGGTCGGCCTCCGCGACGAGGACTTGGGCTTTCGCGTCATCGAGGTCGGCCTTCGCCTGGGCAATCTTCGATTGCGCCGCATCCGCTTTGAGCTTCGCCGAAGTGACCCCTGCCTTCGCCGCCGCTTCCGCGCCGACCGCCGCCATGTACTGGTCTTCCTTCTCGTCCACGAGCCGGTCGTCGATGGCCTTCTGGACGTTGAGTTCTTTCAGCCGTTCGAGTTGCTTGCGATGGTACGACCGCGAGGCCGTCTTGCCCTGCGTATCGGATTCGGCCAAGTCGATGAGCGATTTCGCCGCGCGAGCCTCCGCTTCGCTGGAGACGACG
>JAYVTJ010001063.1:0-1568 GCA_043774415.1 Fimbriiglobus sp.
CCCGCGATCCCTTCCGGGCCACCGCGGCCGATGAGTTCGTACAGCCCGCCGAAGGAGAGTTCCGAAAAGCCCAAGCCCCCCGGCAGCGGCACGAGCGCCTGGAAAATGTAGCCGATGGGGAGGATCACGAAGTGCTCCGGCAGCGTCGCGATGCTGTTCGGATCGCGCGCCGGGAAGATGTGCACCGCGTGGTGGAACGAAAGCATCATCAGCGTGTGGGCCACGGCCGAGAGCGCGATCCCTTGGAGGATCACGCCCGGACGGTTGCCGTACTGCACCGCGGTGAACCAGAGTTCGGAGAGCGTCCCGCCGACCCGGCGCACCTTCGCCAAGCGCTCGGCGAAGCGCTGCCGGCGGCGGTCGGGCAGCAGCGCCACGACGGCGTACATCGCGGCGCCGAAGCCCGCGAGGATCGCGCAGACGACGATGATGACCCGGAGCGGATACCCCTTTTCCGGATTGTTGATGGCCGCATCGCCGGCGATCCAGAATCCGCCGCCGACGGCGGCGCCGAACAGCAGCAGGCCGAAGAGTCCGAGCAGGCGATCCGCGACGACGGTGGCAACGGCCGACGCTTTGCGCTGGGGTTCGGATCTGTAAAAGATGTAAGCCTTCGCCAAGTCTCCGCCGACGGAGCCGGGGAGAAATGTGTTGTAGAAGGTGCCGACCATCCCGAGACGTATGGCGTTTCGAAAGCGGAACGGAAAGTCGAGCGCCCGCACGAGCAGGTACCAGCGGACGTACTGGAGGACGAGGATGCCGACGTAGAGCAGCGTCGCGAGCACGACGTTGTGGATCTGCATGTTCGCGTAATCGAGCTGCTTCAGCCCCGGCTTTTCCTCGGTGCCCCAGTTGAAGTAGATGACGAGCGCGAGCAGCAGGATGCCGAGCACGTACTTGACGGCGCTCTTGAGAATTGCCGACCGGGACGAACTCACGCCGAATCTCCGCGAACCGTGGGAGAGAGCATTGTCGGGAGGGGCAATCGCGGCGGCAATGCGACTTGGCGGAGTCGGGAGCCGAGCGGGCCGCATTGTGCGCCACTTCGAACTCCAATTCTTTCAGAGCCGGAAGCGTGAGCGACGCCACTCCTCAAAATCGCATGTCATCGAGTCCGCGATGGAGCGTCGCTCACGCTTCCGGCTCAGAAAAGGGGCCCAAAGTGCGATGGTGGGGCTCGCGGACTCGACCCACCCTACGAAGCCTCACCGCTCACTTCTTCTCGGCGATGCCGAACTGGTAGATCGTCGTCTGCGTGTACTCGGCGCCGGGCTTCAGCGCGATGCTCGGGAACTCGGGCTTGTTAGGCGAGTCCGGGAAGAACTGCGCTTCGAGGCAGAAGGCGTTGTACTGGCTGTACGCGGCGCCCCCTTTGCCGATCGCTTTGCCGTCGAGGAAGTTGCCCGTGTAGAACTGGACGCCCGGCTCCGTCGTGAAGACTTCGAGCGTCCGCCCGCTCTTCGGCTCGGCGACTGTTGCCACCAGCTTCGGCTTCGCGAGCCTCTTGTCGCCGTGGACGAAGTTCAGGTCGTAGCCGACGGGGTCGCCCTTGATCTCCTTGAGGCGGG
>JAYVTJ010001064.1:0-9473 GCA_043774415.1 Fimbriiglobus sp.
ACTGGCGGATCGTGAAGTAGACCGTGATCGGCGAATCGGAGAAGTTCCCCGTCCGCACCTGATACGCGCTCGAGCGCGTCTCGACGCTCAGCCGGGCCTGCAACTGGCAGCTCTCGTCGAGGGCCAGCATCATACTCGGCTGATAATTCAGCATCCGGCTGCCGGGGAGGCGCAGCAGCGTGTCGAAGGGGCCTTCCGCCGCGAGCGCTTCCGTCACGACTTCATCGTGGTTGCCGCCGAACATGAGGTCGAAGTAGTACTGCACATCGAGGGCGTCGGTGTCGAGGGCGTGGATGCCCAAGTGGTACGGCGCCATCTCCAGGATCTTCTCGTGCTGCTCCTCGGCGTCGTCCAAGCTCGGCGGATTCACGAAGCCCGATCCGAGCCTGCGGCCGTCCACGGAAACGGTGCGGTAGCTGCCGGAGTCGCGCTCTTCCTCCAGGACGTGTTCGTTGGCGTCGCGGCGCTCGAAATCGGTCATCTTCGGGTACTGCTTGCGGACGCTGTCGAAGAAGGTGAGCAGGGTTTCGCGGTTGTTGGGGAGATCGACTTTGCTGGCGAGGTAGACGTTGAAGCCGAAGTCGTCGCAGAGGGAAGCATAGGAGTTCATGGTCGTTTCCTTTCATCGCCCCGGTCGGGCGTCGTCCGGTCTATTGTTCGCGGAGGGGGGTGCAGAAGCAAGCCCGGTAGGGCCGGTTCCGGCGCCTCGGCCACGTGCTCCGCATCATACTTTCGGAGCCGGATCCACGCGAGATTCCGCGCGGCCGACTCGGGGGACCTGCGATTCCGGGGAGGTGGCGTCGCCCGCGCATCCGGCTCCGAAAAATGAGACCTCGCTTGTCCGGATGCAGTCCTGCGGCTCCCAACTGTGAAATCCCTTCCCGCTTCACACAATACCACCATCTCCCCGCACGATGGACACTCCCATGACCCCCTTCGCCGAACTCGTCGAGACCTCCGATGAATCCCTTTACACACTCGCCTCCACCGTGCGCGGGCCGGGGGGAAAGCTCCCCCTCACCGACGACCTGCTGCGGCACTCGCCCAGCGGCGACCTCTTCGGCTGGAGTCAGAACGTCGGCATGGGGCTGAATCCCGCGCTCCTCGGCCGCAAAGAGTTCCTCATCCTCAGCACCCACGGCGGGCTGCGCGCCGAAGACGGTTCGCCCATCGCCCTCGGCTTCCACAGCGGCCACTGGGAGGTCGGGCTGCTCGTGAAGGCGGCCGCCGAAGAGTTCCAGCGGTTGAAGACGATCCCCTTCGCCGGGGCCGTCACCGATCCGTGCGACGGCCGCACGCAGGGCACCGCTGGCATGTACGACAGCCTGCCGTTCCGCAACGATGCCAGCACCGTGATGCGGCGGCTCATGCGCAGCTTGCCGACGCGCGCGGGTGTCATGGGTGTGGCCACCTGCGACAAGGGCCTGCCCGCGATGATGATGGCGCTGGCCGCGCAGCACGACCACCCGACGATCCTCGTGCCAGGCGGCGTGATGCTCGCGGGGGAAGCGGGCGAAGAGGACACGGGGAAGGTGCAGAGCATCGGCGCCCGCTATTCCAATGGCGAGATCACGCTCGATCAGGCCGCGGAGGCCGGGTGCCACTCGTGCGCCTCGCCCGGCGGCGGGTGCCAGTTCCTCGGCACGGCCGCGACGTCGCAGGTCATCGGCGAAGCGCTCGGGCTGAGCCTGCCGCACTCGGCGCTGTCGCCGTCGGGCCAGCCGATCTGGCTCGACATGGCGCGGCGCTCGGCGCGGGCGCTCGTGGCGATGCAGCAGCGCGGGATCACCACGAAGCACGTCCTGACCGATGCGTCGATCCGCAATGCCCTCGCCGTCTTCGCGGCCTTCGGCGGCAGCACGAACCTGCTGCTGCACACGCCCGCCGTCGCCTTCCACGCGGGATTGCGCCGGCCGACCATCGAGGACTGGACCTTCTTCAACCGCGCCGTGCCCCGCCTCGTCGATGCGCTGCCGAACGGGCCCATCGGCCATCCGACGATCCGCGTCTTCCTCGCCGGCGGCGTCCCCGAAGTGATGCTCCACCTGCGCGAACTCGGCCTGCTCGACCTCGATGCGCTCACGGTGTCCGGCGACACCCTCGGCAAGGTGCTCGATTGGTGGCAAACTTCGGAGCGGCGGAAGCGCCTGCGCGGGCTGCTCGAAACGCGGGATCGCATCGACCCCGAGACGGTCATCATGAGCCCGGAGGGCGCCCGCAAGCGCGGCCTCACGTCGACGGTCACCTTCCCGCGCGGCAACCTTGCGCCGGACGGTTGCGTGATCAAATCGACGGCCATCGACCCGAGCGTCGTCGATGCCGACGGCATTTATCGGAAGGTCGGCCCGGCGAAGGTCTTCACCACGGAGAAGGCCGCGATCGCGGCGCTGAAGGGGCAAGGGGAACACCACGTCGTGCCGGGCGATGTGCTCGTGCTCTGCTGCCGCGGGCCGATGGGGTCGGGCATGGAGGAGACGTACCAGGTGACGAGCGCGCTGAAGTTTTTGTCGTGGGGCAAGCAGGTCGCGGTGCTCACCGACGCGCGCTTCAGCGGCGTCAGCACGGGGGCCTGCATCGGGCACGTTTCGCCGGAGGCGCTCGCCGGCGGACCCATCGGCAAGATCCGCGAGGGGGACATCGTCGAAATCGTCATCGACCGCAACTTGCTCGAAGGCTCGGTGAACCTCGTGGGCGATGCGACGGGCGTGAAGGGGATCGCCTGGGGCACGGCGGAACTGGCGGGGCGCTCGCCGCGGCCCGACCTGCACGCCGACCCGGCGCTACCTGCGGACACGAAGTTGTGGGCGGCGCTACAGCACGCCAGCGGCGGCGTCTGGGGCGGCTGCGTGTACGACCCGGAGGCGATTGCAAAGCGGTTGATGGGGGCGGGGTAAGCTTTTCCGGTCCCCCTCTCCGCTTCGGAGAGGGGGTGAGGGCGTGAGACCTGACGCTGGAAACGGAAGCGGCATTCATCACTGCGCGGAGAGACTTCACCCCCGCCGATTCACCGTTTGGTGAAAGAGCACGTCCACAGCTTGAACGCCGCCGTCGAGCGGGGAACCGGAAGCGTCGGCTCCCCGTTCGACGCGGTAAAAATACTCGATCACGAAGACCGTACAGAGCGCGCCGAAGCTGTGCCAGAGCCAGTGCGTGCCCATCGGCAGCGGGCTGTACGGATCGACGAAGCGGCAGGAGATCGCGAGGACGAAGCTGCCCAGTCCGGCCCAGACGAAGCCGGCGTAAGCGAAGCGCGAGCGCACGAGCGTGATGGCGATCGGGATCAGGATGATGGTCGCCAGCGAGCCGTAGTTGAGGCAGATGCGCAGGGTCGGGATGTCGCTCGGCACGAGGCGCAGAAGTCCGTTCACGAAGGCGAAGGCGACGAGGATGCCCCCCGAGATCAGCAGCACCTTCTTCATGCCGAAGCTGCGGCCGAGGCGGATCGCCAGGTAGATGGAACTCGCGAGGCCGAGGAGCTGGATCGGAATCACATCCAAGAGGAAGTAGGCCAGCCGCGTGCGGAAGGCGTGGTAGAGCGTGCCGCCGATGCCGCCGGCGAGGAGGATCGGCAGGCAGCAGACCAGGAATGGGAACTGCCGGTAGCGCCCGCGCAGCCGCCAGACCCACGCGAGCACGATGAAAATGAAGAGCGACGCGGTGACGGCATTCCACGGCTCGGCAACGGGCGGCGCGTCCGGAGCATACGGGTCGGCGGGGGTTTCGAGGTAGCGCGGCCCGCCGTCGGCGAGGCGCTCGGGCGGTGCGGGGGAATCGATTTCCGGCGTCGGCATCGGCGCTCCTCGGCCGCGGGTTCGGCACGATTCATGGTAGTCAAACGGGGGCCGTGCGGAGGGGGGCCGCAGGCGCCGTATTATTTTTCCACACTCCGCTTGACGCCGTTTCGCGGTGGAACTAAGAAGCGCCTACCTCACGGGCGAACCCGGAGGAAGCGGCCGGAGCGGCGGGCGCGACGCGCCCGATTCCCGGCTTGAACGGAATGGCCGGAGCGGGTACCGCCCGCCCTGAACCCCACGAATTCCCGATGCGAACTTCCGACGGTTCCCCCTGCGATGGGACGCAGGAGGAGAGTCGGCCCCGACCCAGTTTTGAGAGGAACCGAGATGAGCGCGAGCCGATTGCTGACGATGATCGCCCTGCCGAGCGGCGGGGCCGGGCGCCGAGACGAGCGGCTGCCGTATGGGCGCCCCGAGTTCGGCGCCGTGGCCGAAGTCGATGAGGACCCCGTCGACGACGATCTCGACGACGATGACGATGACGACGACGATGAAGAAGACGATCTGGAAGACGACCTCCTCGACGACGACGATGACCTGCTGGACGACGACGACGATCTCGACGACGACCTGCTGGACGACGACGACGATCTCGACGACGACGACGATGAGGAAGAGGACGAAGCGCTCGACCCGGAGTGAGCGGAAGCGCTCGGTGGAAATTGAAGCGGCACGGGGAGTTCCCCGTGCCGCTTTGCGTTTTGCGGTGCCCGCTGCGCCGGCGCCTACTTCAACTCGAATGCGGGCAGCCGGTTCGACGAAGACTGGACTTCGACGGAGATCTTGGATTTCTCCGGGGTGAGATAGCGGCCCTTCAACTGATCGGTGCTCGCGGGGGCGTCGGAATCGCCGCCCGGCGGCCAAAAGAAGGTCACGGTGTACTTGCCGGGGGCGAGTCCATCGTCCGGACGATTCTGCGAGACGGTGAAGTTCCCGTCGGCGTCCGTCAGGGCTTCGACGGACTTCGGCGCCCGCTTGTCCGCGGTGCCGTCTTCGAGGTAGAAGCGGACGACGAGGCCGGGCGCGGGCTTACCCGCGACCGTCACCGATCCGCGCACGGAGGATCGGCTCTCGATCGAGTCGGAGGAACTCCGGCACCCCGCCGCACCGAGGAGGAGGGCTGCGATCAGAGCAGCTGAGAAACGCATGGCAGCCCGCCTTTCGATCAGTCGGTGTTCGTGGTCACTTCGCCGCCGGCGCGGGTACCGATCGCGGCGAAGACTTGCCCGCCGATCGACGCCTTGAGGAAGCGGACGGAACCGTCTCCGAAGAGGGCGTTCGCCCCGCCCGTGTGGAACGAGTAGACTTCGCCCGAACTGGTGCAGTTCAGCATGCAGTCTCCGCCGTAACCGTTGGTGCTGCTGTTGGTCAAACCCGTCGCGGGGTATGCGCCGTCGAGGGCGATGTTCCCGCCGGTGCCGGCCCAAAAGTTTCCGGCGAACGTCGTCGGAGAGGGGCTGGCGATGGCGATCTTGCCGAGCTTATACTGATCGGGCCGGCCCGCGATTTCGGAAGCCATCAGGGTATTCGATGTGCCGTCGGTCACGGCGACAATGGCGAGGAACTGGTTCGACGACAGCATCGAACGGTAGTTGCCGGCATCGTAGGGGGAGAGGCCCGTGAGTCCCAATCCGCCCGAGGACGTCGGCGCGATCAGGTGGTTGTAGAGGTTCTGCGTGACGTTCGAAGTCGGCGCGTAGTTGGTGATGCCCGCATTCACGATCGCACCGGTGACGGGGACTTTGTAGGGGAAGGTGCCATCGCCCGATTGGGGCGACGACGGGCACTGCACGAGCTTGAGGGCCGAACCGGATGCCGCGACGTTCGTGCCGTCGTACCAGTTCACATGGAAATCGTAATTGACCGAAGAGAGGACATTGCCCTGCTCGATGTAAGGCAGAATCAGCGTCGTCCAACTGTGGAAGGCGTAAGTCACGGTGGGCGTGGTCGTCCGGAGGAACTCCTGCAACGCCGGCTGATCCGCCGCACCGGGGCCGTTGATCTCCGCGGGCGGGAGCAGACCGCGGGTGCTCTCGAAGTTGTGCGAGGCGAGCCCCATCTGCTTCAGGTTGTTCGTACACTTCATGCGCGCGGCCGCTTCGCGGACCTTCTGCACGGCGGGCAGCAGCAGGCCGATGAGAATCGCGATGATGGCGATGACCACGAGAAGTTCGATGAGCGTGAAACCGCGCGCGGCGATTCGGCGAAGCATTCGGAGGCCTCCGGATGACGAGGGTAAAAATATTCCACGAAAGAGACAATCAGTTTACAGACCAGTCGCCGATTGCATGACACCGGAACGGTTTTTTACTCGTAAACTTCACAATCCCCCGTCCTCTTGGGCGACTTGCTATGACGCCGCCGAAAGTTCCGAAGCGAGGACTTCCGGACAAAATCTGCGCTTCGTGCGGCCGCCCCTTCGCGTGGCGGAAAAAGTGGGCGCGCGACTGGCCGAACGTGAAGTTCTGCTCCGAGCGCTGCCGCCGGGCCAAGCCGTAGAATGCCGGCATGTTCGGCTTCTTCCAAAAGCGCCGCCGGCAGAAACTCCTCGCGGAGCCGTTCCCCGATTGGTGGGAGGCGATCCTCCGGCGGAACGTCGCGCACTACCCGCTGCTGTCGGAACCGGAGCGGGCGAAGCTGCGGGATACGCTGCGCATCTTCTGTGCCGAGAAGACGTGGGAGGGGTGCGGCGGCCAGCACATCACCGACGAGATCAAGATCACGATTTCGGCGGCCGCGTCGCTGCTGCTGCTCGGGATGGAGCACGACTACTTCGCCCGCGTCGATTCGATCATCGTCTATCCGGACACCTTCCAGACGCCCCGGCCCGAAGACGATTGGGAGGACGACTTCCTCTCGGAGAAGGTGGCCGAGGGGCAGGCCGTCTACCGGGGGCCGGTGCTCCTCGGGTGGAAGCACGTGATCGCGGAGAGCCGCGACCCCGACCTCGGGCACAACGTGGTGATCCACGAGTTCGCCCACCAGCTCGACTTCCTCGACGGCACGACGAACGGCACCCCGCCGCTCGCGACCGAGGCCGAGGAGGAGCGCTGGGCGAAGGTCATGACGGCGGCGCTGGAGGCGCACCGCAAGGAACTCGACCGGCGCCGGCGGGAGCCGACGTTCTTTTCGGAGCAGGCGGGTGACGACGAGACGGAGTTCTTCGCGGATGCGAGCGAAGCGTTCTACTGCCGGCCGCACGATTTGCTCGGCGAAGCGCCGGAGGTGTACGAGCTGCTGATGGGGTACTACCGCGTCGATCCGCGGCGGTGGTTCGGGGTCAGTCCGCGATGAGTTCGGCGACGGGCGCCGCGAAACTCGGCAATACGAGTGACACGACGGTATCACTCGGGCCAAAACTGCGGACGCCGGCGACCGAGTGGATTTCGACGAGTT
Organism: Fimbriiglobus sp.; assembly: GCA_043774415.1. GTDB lineage: Bacteria > Planctomycetota > Planctomycetia > Gemmatales > Gemmataceae > JALHQU01. The sequence continues at coordinate 7,191 of JAYVTJ010001064.1, forward strand.
GCCGGAACGGATCGACGAGCCACGCTTCGACGACCCCGGCGGCGAGGAATGTGGCGAGCTTGTCGGTCATCTCGCGGACCGAATCGTTCTTGCTGCGGATCTCCACGACGATCCGCGGGATTGTTTCCGAGTAGCCTTCGCGCGACCGCTTGTTCGGCAGTTGATCCGGCGTGAAGAAATAAGCATCGGGCGCCATGAGCGAGTCGGGATCGCGGCCCAGCACGATCATGCCCTCGCCCTTCGCGCGACCGCCCCCCGCATCTTCGATGCGGAGGAGGTGACGGAGTACGTTGGTTTGTTGGCCCGCATGGAAATCGCCCGGTGGGGCCATAACGATCAGTTTCCCGCAGTGGAGTTCGTATTTGACCGGACCCGTCGGCAGATGGTCCGGCAGGACCGCGAACTCCGCCGCGGTCAAAAAGCGCAGCGGGGCCGGCCGCGGACGGGGCCGCTCGAAAACCGTCGCCATGGTCCATCCTCCACTCACAACTGCGGGGCCTTCGGCTTGATCGGCTTGTCGAAGGTATTGTAACCCGTCACCTTCACCTTGCGGGCGTAGACCTTGTCGAAGCAGGTCGCGTAGATCGTGTCGAACTTCTCGCCGCCGAAGCAGAGGTTGGCGCACTTGCCGTTGGGCGTCGGGATGATCCCGTTCACGCGGCCCGCCTGATCGCAGAACTGCACGCCGGTGTTTGTGGCCACGTACAGCCGGCCGTCGGTATCGCACTTCAAGCCATCGGGCCAGGCGTTGTCGTCGGTGTCCGGGGCGTGCAGGTGGAAGTATTTTTGCTTGTGGCTCAACTTGCCGTCCGGGCCGATCTGGAAGCTCCAGACCCAGTGCGTGCGGCTCTCGGCGACGTAGAGCAGCGTCTGATCGGGCGACACCGTGATGCCGTTGGGGAACTTGATGCCCGTGTCCGCGACCGACTTCTTGCCGTCCTTCGAGACGTACATCACTTGGTCCGGTGTGCCCGGCGCCGTGATGAAGAAGCTGCCGTCGTTCAGCGCCACCAAGTCGTTCCCTCTGATTCCCTCGCAGACGACCGTCGATTTGAACTTGTCATCGAACTTCACTAGCGCGCCGAGCGCGCTGCCGGTGCCGTACAGTGCGCCGTCCGGTCCGAAGGCGAACCCGGACGCCTTGCCGTTGTCGGCGCTCACCTCGACCGGCTTGCCGTCGGAGCCGATCTTGTACGTCTTCGCGTTCGGGATGTCGGTGAAGAAGACCTCGCCCTTCGCGTTGGCGATCGGCCCCTCGGTGAACTTGTACCCCTCGCCGACAAGCGTCCAGCTTTCGCCCGGCTTCAGCACGGCCTGCATCCTGTCCGATCCCAGTCCCGCCTTGATCGGTTTGCCGTGATCCTTCCAGAGCCACTTCATCGCCTCGGGGAAGATCTCGGTGGCATGGGCGCCGCTGTGGCCGCCATTGCCCCAGTTGAAGTTCTGTTCGTACCCGGCGAACTTGAGTGCCCGCTGCATCTCCTGGTTGGCCATCCACCAGTCGCCGCCGAAGCTGTTGTTGTCGGCTTCGCCGTCTTCGAGGAAGACGCGCAGCGGCTTCGGCTCGACCTTGCGGATGAGCGTCGGGTAGACGTTGCCGCCGCGGAGGCCGACGTAGGTGCCGATGGCGCTGAAGACGCGCCGGAACGAATCGGGCCGCTCCCACGCGACCGTGAACGCCGCGATGGCCCCGCTGCTGGCGCCGGCGATGGCGCGGTCGTCCGGGTTCTTGCTGAGCATGATCGCGCGGCCGTCGGCGGTCTTCAGCTTCTCCACGGCGGGCAGGAGTTCGTCGATGAGGAAGCGGGCGTAGGCGTCGCCGAGGCCGTCGTACTCGAAGCTCCGGTTGAAGCGCGGCAAGGCATCCTTATTCGCGGCCGGCACGACGCCGGGGGTCACGAAGACGCCGATAGTGATCGGCATCTCCTTCGATTCGATGAGCTTGTCGAAGACTTCCGGCGCCTTGTACTGCACGCCGTCCTGACAGACCCAGAGGCACGCCGGCGTCTTGCCGTCGTACTGCTTGGGGATGTAGACGGTGACCGTCCGCGAGGTGCCGGGGAAGATTTTGCTGTCGGCAAAGGTGAAGCTCTGGAGATCGCCCTTGGGCGGCGCTTCCTGCGCGAAGCTCGGCAGTGCCGCGAGCGCGAGGAGAAATACGGACGCGAAACGGATCATCGGGAGAAGCTCCGGGCGGGTGGGGAGTAGAAGAAGCAGTTCAGAGGGACGCGGATGACGCGGAAGAAGCAGGATGAAGAGGATCGAAGACGGTCTTGGTCAGAT
>JAYVTJ010001065.1:0-2480 GCA_043774415.1 Fimbriiglobus sp.
GCCAAATCGGCGAAGGGGAAGAAGCCGCTCGAACTTTGCGGCTTCGATTGCCAGTTCACCGGCTCGGGGGCGCGCAACGAACTCGCGGGCGATGTCGCCGGGATCATCGGCCGCCTGCCCGAAGACAAGTTCACCCGCAAGCAGCAGGGGGAACTCTGCACCGCCTTCGACAAGCTCACCGACACCGCGCGGTTCCCGCAGCCGGAGGAACTCGAACTCTTCGGCCAGTTCCGCGACACCGTGCTCGCGCTGAGGGCCGGCGAGAAGTTCAAGGCCGAAGAACTCGCGACTTGGAAACTCTGGTTCGAGAATCTCCAGGCTGTCATCGACATGAAGAGCGCGGACAAAGCGAAGGGGCCAGCGCTGCGCGAAGCGCGGATGGCGAAGAACGTCCTCGCGCTCGCCACCGAGAAGTACCCGAAGCGCAAGATCATCGTCTGGGCGGCGTCGTACCACCTGATGCGGAACCCGACGACCATCGACACGATCGTCGTGAAGGAGTCTGGCGGCATCAAGCGCGAACCGACCTACTTGAACACGACGATCATGGGGGACGAGGTCTTCAAGAAGCTCGGCAAGGAGATCTACTCCATCGGCTTCCTCGCGGCCGAAGGTGAGTGGAAGCTGATGCAGATGAAGGAGGCGACCCCGGTGCCCGAACCGCGCAAAGGTTCCCTCGACGATCTGTTGAACAAAGCCGAGCACAAGAATGCGTTCGTCGATCTGAAGGGGTTGCCGAAGGAGCACTGGTTGCGGAAGAGCCGCGTGATCGCCCGCCCCTTCGGCTACGCCGACACGGAAGCGATCTGGCCGGAGGTGTTCGACGGGTTCGTCTTCACGAAGACGATGACCCCGAGCGAAGCGGTCGAGGTGAAGAAGGATGATGAGTGAGGGGGATACTTCCCCCGAGCGGTGGGCGTAAGCCTTCCGTGGGATCATTCGTCATCGAGTTTCGCACAAACGGAGGGCATACGCCCACCGCTCGGGAAACGAGGAGGCTACCTCTTCAACTTCGCCGGCTCCGTGAAGCGCTCGACGATTTTCTGCGTCCTGAGCTGATCCCCGAGCACCGTGTACAGATCGGGTAGCGACTTGGCATGCACTTCGAAGACGCAGAGCGACATCTCGTTCTCGGTGCGCTCGCCGTAAACCACGTGCTCCTTGCCGGGGTTGTCGAACCACGATTCCATCTTCAGCTTCGTCCCCTTCGGCAGCGCGAACGGCTCGCGGTAGAAGTAGCCGTCCTGCTGGTTGAAGTCCCACTTCGTCACGTGAACCATCGGCCGCGTTTCGCCGTTCGGGAGTTCGGCCCAGCACTTCATCTCGGTGCCGAGGCGGTGCATGTGCGGGGCGACGAGGATGAACGTGACATCGGCCGGCAGCGTGTACTCCGAGTTGCGCCGATACCCCTTCGCCCCGGCGGGGATGTCGATCTCCCAATTTTCGACCGCGATGCCGAAGAGCACATTCGCCACCGACTTCTTCGCGAAGTAGACTCCGACTTCGGTTTGATCCTTCTCCTCTTTGCCGCTCGGATGGTAGTGGAGTTGCAGCACGGCATCCGCCCCTTTCGGACAATAGCGCCCCATCCCTTCGGGAACGTACCTGGGCACGTTTCCGGGGGCGAAGCCACCGAGCGCGCCGGTCGGCAGGAAGCCGAGGCCCCCCTTGTACGATTCGTAACCCGGCCCGGCGTCGGCCGCGTCGAGCTTGCGCGCGGCGCCGGTCGAGTCGAGGTAGCAGATGGCGTGGTGGACGACCTTGCGGTTGCCGGGGCGGACTTCGATGCAGGTGACCATGCGGTCTTCGGTGATCGTCGGGAGCGGGATCACGAAGTTGCGGACGATGTCCGGGCCGCTGCCGGGGATCGTGAACGCTTCGGGCATCTTGATGACGAGATCGGGTTTGCCGAGCTGCCAGCCGTCGGGATACTTCGCCGCGGGCAGCGCATCGGCGGCGTCCCCTTCGGGCATGCCGAGCTTCACCCACTTGGCGAAGGTCGCCTTCTCGGCGGCGGTCAGCCGGCGCTCGCCGAGGAAGTGGCCGTAGTTGCGCTCCGCCTTCCACGGTGGCATCGTCCCGGCCTCGATCATTTCGGCGAGTTGATGGCCGCGCTTGCTGGCGTCTTTGAAGGTGAGCAGCGAGAACGGGGCGACCTCGCCGGGACGGTGGCAGTCGGCGCACTGCGACCGCAGGATCGCGGCGATGTGGCGGTTGTAGGTCACCTTCGCGGGCGCTTCCCCCGGCTTTAGGATTTCGTCTTCGAAGTGGCAGCCGATGGGCTTCGTCAGGGCGTTCGTCACGGGCTTACCCGCGATCACGGCGGCGATGGCGTCCTTCAGATCGTGGGATTGCACGGTCGCTTTCGGCTTGCCGGGGGTCTCGAAAAAGCCAAGCGACTGGTTGAACACAAGAAAGATGTCGTCGTGCTGCTGGACAGCGTTACTCGTCTGGCGCGTGCGTACAATACGATAGCGCCG
>JAYVTJ010001066.1:0-3305 GCA_043774415.1 Fimbriiglobus sp.
GTTCACTAGCTCACAACCCCACCGGGACAAGCCCGGTGGCTCGTCGGGGCGCCGAGCCACATGGTCGGAGCGGGGCATTCCGCTTTCACGAAGGATCGACTCGGAACAGCACGCGGTTGAAATCGACGGCCTCGCCGTTTTTCGCACAGACTTCCACGACGGTGCCGGACACGTCGGCGGTGAGGTCGTTGAAGATCTTCATCGCCTCCAGCTTGCAGACCACCGTGGCCGGGCCGACGCGGCCGCCGACCGCGATGTAATCGGGCTTGTCCGGGGCCGGCTTCGAGTAGAAGGTGCCGACCATCGGCGACTTGATTTCGAGCAGGTTCTTGGTGGGCTTGGCCGGTTCGACTGCGGCGGGTGGAGCTGCCGTCGAAGTGAGCGCCGGAGCCATTGCGGGCGCCGCGTAGGCCACCGGGGCGAAACCTTTGCGCAGGCGGATGCGGTGCTCCCCCTCGCCGAGGGAGATTTCCGAGAGGTCGTGCTTCCCCATCAGCCCGATGAGGTACTCCACCGTTTTGACATCGAACGGACGGGGTTCCCCGGACGGGGGAACCGGTTTCGGATCGGAGGCCACGGGGAAGATCCAGCGGGAAGCGGGGCGCAGAGGAGCCTGCGGGGAACACTCAGGATACGGAGCCGGGGTCCTGCGGCAGCGTCGTCAGGCGGATTGGCGCCTCGTCTTTGGTGATGAGGTACATGTCTTCGAGCCGGACGCCGCCCCAGCCAGGGATGTAGACGGCGGGTTCGAGCGTCACGATCATCCCGGCTTCGAGCACCGCTTCCGAGTTCTGGCGGATCGCGGGGGCCTCGTGGACCTCCAGCCCGATGCCGTGACCGAGGCCGTGGGTGAAGTAGTCGTTCAATCCGTGGGCGCTCAGCACTTTGCGGGCGGCGGTGTCCACGTCTTTCGCCGGGGTGCCGTGGAGGAGCGCCGCGGCGGCGGCCTGCTGGGCCTGCTGCACGGCTTCGAACACTTCGAGGAAGTTCGCGCTCGTCCGCTCGCTCTTATTTTTCCTCGACGGGGCGACGCTGAACGGGCTGCGGAAGGTGCGGGTCATGTCCGACTTGTAGCCGGTGTCCGCGCCCCAATCGACGAGCACTTTGCTGTTCTCGAAGAGCAGCCGATTCGTCGGCGGAGCGTGGGGGAGCGCCCCGCGTTCGCCGTAGGCGACGATGGTGGAGAACGCGGACGACTTCGCTCCGGCCCGGCGGAGGTAGCCCTCCATCGCATCGACGCTGTCCTTCTCGGAATCGCGCTCGGCCAGGAAGGCCATGAACATCTGGAAGGCGCGCTCGGCGGCGCGGATCGCGACGCGGATCGCTTCGACCTCGGACGGATCTTTGATGGAGCGGAGCTGCTCGACCTTCGGCCCGATCGGCGCGAAGGTCAGCTTCGGCCCTTTGTCCTTGAGCGTTTCGAGCAGGTTCACCGAAACATGATCGGCCTCGAAGCCGACGCTCTTCACCCCGAGTTTCGTCAGGGTCTCGGCGGCCGCTTCGATCGTCGTTTTGCTGTGCGGGCGGATGACGGCTTCGAGTTCGGGGTGCTCTTCGCGCAGCTCTTCTTCGAAGCGGCTATCCGAGACGAGGATGGCCTGCTTGGGGGTGATGATGAGGAAGCTGCTGTCGCTGTCGAAGCCCGAGAGGTAGTTCACGCTGCGCGGGTTCGTGGCGAGGAACGCATCGACGCCGTCCGATTTGATCTCGCGGAGGAGGTTGGCGCGGCGGAGTTGGGAGTAGTTCATGGTGGCGGCTGCGGAAAGCGGTGTTCGGCATCAAATGGGTAGGCTATCCACACTCCGAGGGGGAATGCCACTCCTAATTCCCGGCGTTCCGCGGAAAATCCGGAAGCGTCCGGTTCCCCGGCGCCCGTTATCCTCCCTGCGGAGGCTGGGTCATCTTCTTCCGGTGGATCTTGTCCACGAGGCCGGCCACGAAGGCGGCGCTGTCGAAGTTCTGTCGCGTGAGATCGACGGCTTGGATCGTCCCCGATTTGGTTTTGAACGTCGCATCGGGTTCCGGGGCGCGGCCGAGCATCGCCTCGGTGCGGGCGAGCGTGACGGCGTGGGCGAACAGGCGCTCGACCGACGGCCACGAACCCGACGCCACCGCCGCGTCGACGAACGCGGCGAGATCGTCGGGGAGAGTCACGGCGAAGGTTTTCAAAGGTACGGCCTCAGGGGTTCGATCCGTCGAAGAAGGCGGCGTCGATGTCGCGGCCGCCGTGGAGGGTTCGGCAGACGACGGCGCGGCCGGAGAGGTGCTGATAGAAGATCAGATAGTCTCGAGCGACGACACGGCGCAGACTTTCCAGGAGGTGCCCGCTGTCCGTGCCGATCCTCGGATGCCGTCCGATGAATCTGAGCTTCTTCTTGATCTCCGCGACCAGAATTTCGACGGACTCGGGACGGACTTGCATGTGGCGCTCGGCGATGTCTTCGAGATCGGCGATGGCCGGGTCGGTAAGGATATATCCCCTCACGACGGCACAGCCGGAGCGCTCAATCGCGCCGCGATGCGCTGCTCGAGTTCTTCCATAAACTCTTCACCGTCTACAAACCGCCCCTGCTCGTAGGCGTCGATCCCCACTTGGATTTTCGCCCGCAACTCGGCGACGTTTTCTCCAAACGGTGGGGCTTCCTCCAGTAGGAGGATCCGTTCGGCGATCGCGCAGGTCACGGCTTCGTCGAGCGAGTCGTACTCGCCCTTCGCCACGCGGGCTTCGAGATTCTCGGCCAGATCGTCCGGCAAACTCACTGTGATCGTCTTCATTTCGCGTCCTCTATCGGCGATTGTCGCAGTTCCGCGGGCATCTCGCCACTGTAGCTCGCCCACAGGGCATCGATCGGATGGGCGCACCACAAGTCCGGGGCGATGGCCTTCAGGTGCCGGGCGATCTGCATGAGGCAGCCGACGTTGCCGGTGAAGAGCGCGACGGCGCCGGTGTCGCGGATGTTCGCCGCTTTGCGGTCGCCGAGGGCCATCGCCATCTCGGGCTGCGTGAGGTTGTAGCTCCCCGCCGCACCGCAGCAGAGTTCGGTTTCGTTCAGCGGCACGAGTTCCAAACCGGGGATCGCTTCCAACAGCGAGCGCGGTTGATCTGAATTTGCTGCGCGTGCCGCAGGTGGCAAGCATCGTGGTAAGTCGCCTTGATGGGCAGGTGGTGCGTCGGTTTCACGAGGCCCAGCGAGTACAGGAACTCGGAGACGTCCTTCACTTTCGCTTGAAATTGCTGGGCTTCCTCCGCGCTGGCCTCCGCGTGCATCAGGTGCGTGTAGTCCTTCAACATCGCCCCGCAACCG
>JAYVTJ010001067.1:0-2882 GCA_043774415.1 Fimbriiglobus sp.
GGACCCCGATCCCGCCGCGCACCGCGATTTTAAGGGTCGAGGTGTTCAGCACTCAGCCTTCACTGCCGCACTACGTGCAGTTCTTCTTCGATGTGCCCCATGTCCCGAATGCGGCGGCCGGTATGCCCCCGGCCGATGTGGTGCCGAACACGACGCAGGCGCAGGTGCAGTTCAACGAGCCGGCCTACCCGAACATCGGGACGGCGTTCCTCGTGCCCCCCGCGCTCCCCGTCGGGGCCGGTACGCCGAACTACATGCTGACCTGCTGGGTCGGCAACGACATCAACTTGCGCTACACCGGTCAGCAACCGCTCCACACGATGCCGGAGCGGGTCGTGCAAGTCGTGGGCTCGGGGTCGGGAACCGGTTCCGGCTCGGGGTCGGGAACGGGTTCTGGATCGGGTCCCGGATCCGGATCGGGCACGAACACGAACACGAGTGGCTCGGGAACGTCCCATTGAATCGCCGCTCCGGTCGAATCGCTTCGGGGATCCGGCACTAATCTCCGAACGCCGCCTCGAAACTCCGCCGCAGCTCCTTGAGAAGCGGCGAGAACTTCTTCGCGTCGAGCTGCTCGGCGAGCACGAACTGCAGTTTGACGAGATCGCAGCCCTCCGCGCGGTCGCCTTCGACCGCCGCCGATGGGCCGACGCCCTCGAAGCGGGCGCCGTTGAACTTGCCGGGCGCGGCGACGAACCACGCTTCGAGCGACGCGTTCTCCTTCGTTTTGATCCGCACCCAATAGCGGCCGATCCTCGGCAGACGCACGGTGATCGCATCTCGGACATCGTACTTCACCTCCATGTTCGGAGCGGCTTCCTTCAGCAGTTGGAGCAGCTTCGCCAGCAGCGCCCGATCCCACTTCGGCTTCTTGCCGGGCGGGAAACCCTTGTCGCCGAGGTGCCACGCGTCGCCCGCGATCTTCCACGGCATCGCCGCTTCGATGGCCGTTACCCCCTCCGCTTTGCCGAGCGCCGCTTGGAAGGATGCGACCGCCTGCGTGAGGAACTCGCGCATCGGCGCGGCATTCACCTCCGCGGCCTTCACGATCGTCACGACGACTTCCTGCCAGGCGCCGCGCGGGTTCGACACTTCGACGCGGTGATCGCGGGCGTACCCTTCATGTCCGGGGTAATCGCTCAACGGACGGAGCGCCAACTTCTCGACGAGCGCGGCCTGCTTGAACGTGTTGCGCGCGACGCGGAAGACGAGTTTCAAGTAAGCCTCGTGCCCCGTCATGGCGTGGAGGAACCACCCGGCGGTCTTCTTCGCCGCAGGCACTTCGACGATGGAACGGTGCTCCCATACGGTGGCGCTGAAGGTGCCGAGACCTTCGACGAGCGCGATGACAACCGCGAGCGCGTCCCCCTCCCATTTGATCGGTGTGCCTTTCGTGGTGATGCGGTCGCGCGTGTGCCAGCGCACGCCGTCCGCTTCCCACGGCAGCTTCTGCTCGCGGCCCACCTGATCGAGCGAGACGTGCCCGAGTTTCTTCGCGAGCGGCTTCTTGGCGTCGTAGCGCTCGCGTGCGGCGAACGGTCCGGCGGCGAGCGCGGGCGCCAGCGCTTTGGCCGAGTGCTGCGGCAGTTCCGGATGCGCCTCGGCATACTCCACGACGACTTCCGGCGTACCGACCGCGACGACGAACCCGCCGCCCGTGCCGGCTTCCGGACCCATGTCGATGATCCAGTCGGCCGTCTTGATCACGTCCAAATTGTGCTCGACCACGATGACCGTGTTCCCCAAGTCGGCGAGCCGGTGCAACACGTTCAGCAGCTTCTGCACGTCGTCGAAGTGCAGCCCGGTCGTCGGTTCATCGAGGAGGTAGAGCGTCTTGCCGGTGCTCGGTCGGGCCAGTTCCGCGGCGAGTTTCACGCGCTGGGCTTCGCCGCCGCTCATGGTCGGCGCGGGTTGCCCGAGTTGCATGTATCCGAGGCCGACGTCGGAGAGCGTCTGGAGCACGACGCGGATCTTCGGGATGTTTCCGAAGAGTTCGAGGGCGTCGTCGATCGGCAGGTTCAGCACGTCGCTGATGCTCTTGCCGCGGTACTGGACGGCCAGCGTTTCGGGGTTGTAGCGGGCGCCGTGGCAGGTGTCGCACTCGACCCAGACGTCCGGGAGGAAGTGCATCTCGATCTTCTTCTGGCCGTTGCCCTCGCATGCTTCGCAGCGGCCGCCTTTTTGATTGAAGCTGAAACGTCGCGGCGGATAGCCGCGCACCTTCGACTCGGGCATCCGACTGAACAGCTCGCGGATAAGATCGAACACGCCGGTATAGGTCGCGGGATTGCTGCTCGGCGAGTTGCCGAGCGGGTCCTGATCGACGCGGATGATCTTGTCGATGTGTTCGAGGCCGAGGATGTCGTCGTGCGCCGCACCGCTGGTGCGGGCGCGGTTCAGCCGGCGGGCCAGCGTGCTGTAGAGCACTTCGTTGACGAGCGAGCTTTTGCCGGAGCCGCTGACGCCGGTGACGGCGACAAACGCGCCGAGTGGGATGTGCACATCGACGTTGCGGAGGTTGTGCTGCCGCGCGCCGAGGATGCTGATGAAGCTGGCGTGGGGGAAGCCAAATGCGGATCGCAAGTCTTCGACAGAAGCTTCGGTCAAACTCTCGGGCCTTCGCTTACCGCTCGCCGCGATGCGTCGATTCGTCGGCACGGGGATCGCGAGCCGGCCGGAGAGGTACTGCCCCGTGAGCGATGCTTTCGACTTCAGCACTTTTGCGGGCGTGCCCTCCGCGGTGATTTCGCCGCCGTGGCGGCCGGCGCCGGGGCCGAAGTCGAAGAGGTAATCGGCGGAGGCGATCACCTCGCGGTCGTGCTCGACGAGCAGCAGGGTGTTGCCGAGATCGCGCAGATGGTGCAGCGCTTTGAGCAGCCGCG
>JAYVTJ010001068.1:0-1700 GCA_043774415.1 Fimbriiglobus sp.
TCCCGGCCCACGGCAGCGCGTTGTGCTCGCTCTTGAGGTTCTGGCACCGGCTGACAAAGATGATGACCTTCTTGAACGCTTCGTCGTCCTTGGCCACGCCGGCGTCCTTGAGGGCGTCGATGAAGAACTGCGTGTTGCTGAGGTCGGGGCGCGACTTGCTATCGTAGCCGGCGCCGCCGAAGAACTCGTCCTCGGGCTTCTTCCCTTCGCCCTCGTCCCACTGGAGCTTCTTGAGAAACGCTGCGGCGTTGCCGATGACCTTCTTGTACTTGTCGTCCTTCTTGGCGGCCGCGAGGGCCATGAGGTTCACGCTCGTGACGTAGTTCTTCAAGCCGTCGCGCGGGTTTTCCCCGGCGATGTGGCCCTCCTTTTCGTTGATGAGGCTCTCGACATACTTCAACCCCTTCGCCGTCGGCTCCGCTTCGGGGCCGACGCCGCAGTCGATGAGCGCCTTCACGATGATTCCGCTCACACCGATGCTCTTGGATGTGCTCCAGCCGCCGTTCTCGTCCCGGTTCTTCTTCAGCGCCGCGACGGCTTTGTCCACGACCGCTTGCCACTCCTCCTTCGTCGGCTTCTTGGCGGTGTCTTGGGCCGAGGCGCCGGAGGCGAGGCAAGTGCCGGCGAGAGCGATCGCGAACAGAGATCGGGTCATGGCCGAGGCTCCAGAGTGCGGAAGGGGGATCGTCGGAGTGACCATTGGCAATTCTAGTGCCGACGAGCATCGCCAAGCGTTCGATGACATTCCGGGGAATGGGAATCGCCCGGTCCGACATTCTCAATCGCGGGAATGGAATCGGCCTGCGGATCTGGGTTATCGTGCGGTTTCCCGTTGCGGTTTGAGCATTGGGCCTGCAGCGTCGCTTCGGTATTCTTTTTGCATCGATTGCGGTGTCCACTCGCGACTGAGCTTCTAAAACGCTCTACCACGACGAACGGAACACCATCGTCCCGCGGCGGAATCGACCATGGATCACTCTCCCGCCCCGACGGCGCCGATTCAAAAAACGACGCCCCTCACCTACACGACTCGACGCGCCATCGCGACGTCGTCGATGACGCTCGGCGTCTGGGCCTGCCTCGTCTTCTGGTGGTACCCCTTTGGCCTCTTCATGGGCAGCACCGCCGCAGCGCTCGCGATGCTCAGCATCGCCCTCGGCTGGCGCGCGGGCAAGGAGGGCCAGCACCTCGCCTGGTTCGGCCTCTTCTTCGGCGGTTCGGCGGCGGGGATGGCGGTCGTCTCGTACCGCTTCATGCAACTGGTCTTCGAAGGCACTCTGCCGCTGAACCCGATCCCGATTTGATCCCGCTCCGCGGTCGCGTCTCGGTGATCTCCCGAATCGAGGAGGCAGCAATGCCCCAAGTCTTCCCCAAAGGCATGAACGTCCTGGCCCGCGTCACCCTCCTCGGGCTGCCGCTGCTGCTGTCGGGAGGCGGCATCGCCGGGGCCGCATTCTACCGCAGCGACTACACCACCGGCACGCGCGAAGTCGTCGAGCAGCCGGTGCCGTTCAGCCACAAGCACCACGTCTCGCAGCTCGGCATCGACTGCCGCTACTGCCACACGGCGTTCGAAAAATCGGCTTCGGCCGGGTTCCCGCCGACGAAGACCTGCATGAACTGCCACCAGCAGATGTGGACCGCGGCGAATCTGCTCGAACCGGTGCGCGAGAGCTACGCGAAGGGCAAGCCGATCGCCT
>JAYVTJ010001069.1:0-2319 GCA_043774415.1 Fimbriiglobus sp.
GAGATATCCTGCCTTCGTGTTCACTTCTGCAGAATCATTCGTGACGCATTCGCACAATTACTTGCATTTGATTACACTCAAAGACGAAAAGATCATCGATAAGAAGGTCGACTTGATCTGGGGCATTATCAAAAGCTCGCAAGTGTCTATCGCGCGGTGCGACGAAAAACAAATTCGCCTGACTAGGATCAATGTGTCGGATCATGTGTTGGAAACGCACACGTTCCACACCGATACGCAAAAAATGAGCGCTGCGATTACACTCGGTACAATTGCGAAAGACGATTTTGAATCGTCTCTCTACGATTCTGGCAGCGACATCCTTTGCGCGGTGCGGCGAACGAAGATTCCGTCGAGTGGTCTACTCGCTGTCGACCCTTCCGAGAAGAAGCCAGAGTTGAAGCATCTTCTCACGGTCAAAGACGGCTCCATTTCCTTCCAGATCGTCGAGGACTTCTATGTCATCGGATCGTTCACCGGTCACCTCGGCTTCCTCCCAAAGAAAGGGGAAGGCAAGCCCCTCGATGCCTTGGTGCTCCCGATGTGCATCCAGCAGGTCGTCGTCCGCAAGGACGGCGACGGCGTCTACACTTGCCTCGTCTGCGGGGCCGACGAGGGGAACAGCTTCGCCGTCGCGCGGGTGAACACGAAAGCCGGTACCATCCAGAGCAAGACCTTCAAGATCGCCGCGAAGCCCGCGAAGGTTCTCGCGGCCTTCTCGAACGACGGCAAAACCATCGCCCTCATCGACTACAACCTCAAACTCTCCCTGTTCAAAGTCGAGCAGTTCAAGAACCTCGAATAACCCCGGTTGCCATCGTTCCAAGCCCGACCCCATTTTCGGTCGCCGTAAGTCCTGACGCGGCAATGCCTGTCCGGCGATCTGCATCTCTGTCCGGCGATCTGCATCTCTGTCCGGCGCTGGGTGGGGGCAATGGGCTGGACAGACTTCACCGGGCCGTGTACCCGCCGTCCACGAAGATCGTCTGCCCCGTGATGTAGCTGCCCGCGTCCGAACAGAGCATCACCGTCGGGCCGACCAACTCCGTCGGGTCGCCCCAGCGGCCGAGGGCCGTGCGGTCGGCGAAGGCCTTCTTCTCGGCGTCCGACAGCAGGGACATCGGCATGTCGGTAGTGAAGGGGCCGGGGGCGATGCAGTTGACCGTGATACCGAATGGCCCGAGGTCGATGGCGCTGGCGCGTGCCAACCCTCGCACGGCTGCCTTCGTCGCGCTGTAGGCGTTGCGCTTCTCTTTGGACACTTCCCCCATGATGCTCGAAATGTGGATCACCCGGCCCCACTTCCGCTCTTTCATGCCGGGGGCGATGGCCCGCGTCAGCGCCATGATCGACGACAGGTTCACTTCGAGAATGCGGTCCCACGTTTCATCGGTGATGGCGTCGATCGCCTGCGGCGAGTTCATCCCGGCATTGTTGATGAGGATGTCCACGCGGCCCATCGCCTCGACGGCGGTTTTCGCGAGGCGTTCGACATCGCTGCGCACGGCCACATCGGCGACGGCGTAAGCCCCCTTGCGCCCGGTCGCCGCGAGGATGTCGGCGAGCGATGCCTTCAGCTCGGCCTCATTCCGGCTCGCGAGGAAGATGTCGGCGCCGGCTTCGGCGAGTCCGCGGGCCATGGCGTGGCCGAGGCCCTTGTTGCCGCCGGTGACGAGCGCGACGCGGCCGGTGAGATCGAACGGTGCTTTTTTCATAGTGGGATCAGTGTCGCGAGTCGGAGGGGGAGAGTCAACATGCCCGATCTTTTCCGACTCCCCCTCTCCGCTTCGGAGAGGGGGAGCATACAATTCGGAGTGGATACACCGTTCACTGGAGCTTCCCATGCCCATGCCGGTGCGCGCGCTGCCGACGGTTCAAAACTGGGACTGCAAGAGCTGCTCCGACTGCTGCCGGACCTACGCCGTGCCCGTCACGGCCGCCGAGCGCGAGATCATCGCGAAGCAGAACTGGAGCGCCGAACCGGGCTTCGAAAAGTTGGAAACCGTCGTGGTTGCGAGCGGCGGCTACCACCTCGCGCACACGGCCGACGGCGCCTGCGTCTTCCTCGGGGACGACAAACTCTGCAAGATCCACGCGAAGTTCGGCGAACCGGCGAAGCCCAAAGCCTGCCGGATCTACCCCTTCATGATGGTGCCGGCCGGGGATCACTGGCGCGTCGGCATCCGCTTCGCCTGCCCCACGGCCACGGCGAACCTCGGGCGCAACGTCGCCGCCCACGCCTCCGCGATCCGCGAGTACGCCGGACTGATGGAAGCCGATGCGCCGGCGCCGCTCGATCAACTGCCGCCGCCGGCGCTG
>JAYVTJ010001070.1:0-2822 GCA_043774415.1 Fimbriiglobus sp.
CTTCACGCTCAGCGCGCCGCCGGAGCGGTTGACCGCGAGCCAGGCGTCCTCCACGCGGAAGACCCCCTTCAATCGGGCAATCGCGGGATCGCTCCCCAAAAACGCGAGCAATGAATCTTCAGCGAAGACATCGTGCGGTGAAAAGACCCAGCCGCACGCCCCCGGCGAATCGTACCGCAGCGGTCGGCCCGGCAACGGCTTCCCAAGAACATGGAGATCCTCCGCGCTGCCGACATGAACATCGGGGAAGAGCGGCACCCGTTCACTGTCGCCATCGAGTTCGAGCCAAGCCGGGTCGAGTTGCCCCTGCGTCGTCGCGGCGACGAGCAACTTTGGCGGGAACAATCCGTCGGCCCACCGCTGAAAATCGGCGATGACCTCCGGAGTGGCCCGGTCCGCCTTGTTCAAAATCAGCAAGTCCGCCATCTGAATTTGATCGCGGAAGACGGGGTTCTCGAGCATCCCCGGGCAGGCGAAGTCGATCGGCGAAACGATACCGAGGGTCGCCTTCACCTCGAGCCGGTCGGCATAGTTGGCGCGGAGGTTGTCGAGCAACTGGGCCGGGTGCCCCAGTCCGGAGGTCTCGATCAGCAGCCGGTCGGGTTTCGCTTCTTGCAGCAAAAAGTGGAGTGCGACGGGCAATTGCGGCGAGGTCGTGCAGCAGAAGCATCCGCCTGCGACCGAGCGAATCGCCACGCCTTCCGCCACCGCTTCCCCTTCGAGGAACGCCTCGTCGATGCTCACCTGCCCGTACTCGTTGACGAGCACGGCCCACTTTTCATTCGCCGGTTTGCGCTTCAGGAGGTCGAGCACGGCCGTGGTTTTGCCGACGCCGAGGAAGCCGAGGATGAGGTGCGTCGGAATCGGATCGGGCATGGAGAAACCGATCGTGGGAATAGAGAAACGGTTGCGGAAGGATACCCCCGGCGCGGCGCAGCACCTACAACGTAGGGATTCCTGCAATCGGGATCCCCGCCGTGTCGTCCGCCCAACTCATCGCGTCTTGCTTCGCTTCGCTCGGCTGCCTCCTGCCCGTCACGTTCTACCTCTGCTGGCTAGCGTCGGTGAACAAGCGGGTCCACCCGACCGTCGTCTCCGGCCGCTGGGACTTCGCAATCGTGCTCGCCGCACTGTCCGGGTTCATCCTCGTCGGCGGGGCGATCCTCCTCACGCTCGTGCAGTCCGACACGCGCTTCCTCATGCGCGGCAACTTCGAGCAACTGCGCGAGGGCTGGGGGCAGAATGCCGCGGCGTGGCTCTTCCTCGCCGTCGGCTACCTGCTGCTCGTGATCGGCGCTTCGGCGCTGACGCTCACGAATCGGACGCGCTGGCTCTCGATCTACAACGTCGATGTGCCGACGGCCGAGCGGGTCATCGAAGTGGCACTCGAATCGAGCGGCATCCGCGGGGCGACGCGCTTCGGCGACCGCTGGGCGAACGGTCCGGGTCTGCTCGACCTCGTCCCGTTCCGCGGGATGTCCCACGTCACGATCCGCCTAGTCTGCAGCACCCCCGAGATGCGGGCCGAGATCGAGCGGCACCTCCGCGCCGAACTGGCGCTCTCGGTGGCGGCCGACAATGCGGCCGCGCCGTGGATCGGAACCCTCGCCGGAGCCGGTGTCCTGCTCAACCTCTGCATCGTCGGTATCACGCTCTATTTCATCTACTTCCGTTGAGCCGGTAAGCTGGAACGGTTGTTCCGTCCGACTCGCTTGCGCCGGTTCCACCCGTCTTGTCGCGCTCCGAATATCGCCTCTCGAAACGGCCGGCAAATTCTACGGCGATCGCGCCGGTGGAACGCCGAACCAATCCGTAGCTAACGATTCGCCTCCAGCTCTCGAAGTGAAGGACTCCCGATGAAGCATTTCTTCCTCGCCGCCGCCTGCGTCTCCGCATTCGCGATTTGCGGTTCGTCCGCATCGGCCCAAGGCCCCGTTCAAGGCATCGTCTCGGGCAACTGCGGCAAGCCGGGCGGCTGCGGCGCGACGGGCGTGTCCGATACCGTCTTCTCGCGCCTCGCGTGGTGGAAGAGCAGTTCGTGCAGCACCTGCGGCCACGGCTCGACCGCGCGGAGCTGGACGAACAACGCGGCCGGCACGCCGTACGCGGGCCACGGTCACGGCCATGCCCCGGCGTACAACCCGTACCCGAACGGCGCCCCCGGCACGCTCGTGTTCCCCCAGCACCCGTTCGTCCGCAGCCCGCGCGACTTCTTCATGGTGGATGCGAAGTAGTACCCATCGAGCACGGCGCGAATCCGCGCCGCTTCATCGGCCCCGGTCGCGGCTACTGCTGCGGCTGGGGTTTTTCGATTCCCCCTTCGAGCGCCGCGATGCCGTCGCGGACGCTCGGCGGCAGCGCGGTCTTCTTCTGCGCTCCGTAATCCATCGACACGATCACGCATTCCCCCTCCGCCGCGACATCGGCCCAGCGCTCGCTGACGACGCAGTGCTGGAACGTCACGCGATCTTCCCCGACCGCGATCACCCGAGCGCCGATGTGCAGGCGATCCGGGTAGTAGACCGGCCGGCGGAAGCGGGCCTGCGTGCTCGCGACGATCGGCCCGAGGTTGTCGCGCTTCATCAGGACGAACCAGCCGAGCCGCGTCATGTACTCGATGCGGGCGTTCTGGAAGTACTCGAAGTAGACGGTGTTGCTGACGTGCTGGAACGAGTCCATATCGCCCCACGAGACGTCCTCGACGACCACGACGGGGAACTCGGCCAAGTGGGGGAAAGTCATCACATTACCCGCGGTCTGTCGGCACCCGTGATACGTATCGTCCCGGACCTGTTAGCCGGACGCGCGAGCGACGGTCGCGC
>JAYVTJ010001071.1:0-3130 GCA_043774415.1 Fimbriiglobus sp.
GGCATGAACGCGCAGCTCGCGCGGCGGTGCGGGCTACTCCACGACATCGGCAAAGCGGCCGACCACGAGATGGAAGGGGGCCACCCCAAGGTCGGCGCGGAACTGGCCAAACGCTACGGCGAAACGAGCAAAGAAGTGTTGCACGCCATCGTGGGCCACCACGACGACATCACGGTGGACAACATCTACACGGTCATCGTCGCGGCCGCCGATGCGATCAGTGCGAGCCGTCCCGGCGCCCGCCGCGAGACGCTGGAAAAGTACGTCAAGCGGATGGAAGCGCTCGAAGCCGTGGCCTGCGGTTTCCCAGGAGTGAGTGCCGCCTTCGCGATCCAAGCGGGTCGGGAGCTGCGCGTGATCGCCAATGCGAACCAGACGACCGACGCCCAGGCGCTGCAGATCTGCCGCGACATCGCCCGGGCCATCGAGCAGGAGTTGGACTACCCCGGCGAAATCAAGGTGACGGTCATCCGCGAGACGCGGAACGTGGAGATGGCGAAGTAGAAACCATGTCCGATACCCCTATTGCCACCGAGTACGACGAACTGCGGGCGCTGGCCGAGCACCGCTGGGCCGACGATCCGGCGGGATGGTCGCTCGGAGCCGCGGCCCTCGTCCACGAAGCGTATTTGAAGCTGTACGGCCGAGCGCTGTGGAAATCGGGTCGCCACTACTTCCATGCGGCCGCGGTGGCTGCAGAAAGCCGTCGAGGCATGGCACAAGGACACCGCAAACTTCAAAACAGACACCGACCTCAATCCGCTCCGCGATCGCGACGACTTCAAGAAGCTGCTCACCGAGTTGGAGAAAAAATGAGTCGCCGGACTCGGCTCGCGATCACTTCCGCATACCCGGTTGCGCAGACCCGCGACTCGCACGCTCGATTCTCCTTGCTTCGCTCCGCGTCAGCCGTCATACTCCTTCCATCTCCATTTCTCTATTCCCATCCCGTGCATCCGAGGTGCCCCGTGCGCCGGACCCGCTCCGCATTCACGCTCATCGAACTCCTCGTCGTCATCGCGATCATCGCGATCCTCATCGGCCTGCTGTTGCCCGCCGTTCAGAAGGTGCGCGAAGCCGCGGCCCGCATGAGCTGCAGCAACAACCTGAAGCAACTCGGCCTCGCCGTGCACAACCTCCACGACACCGCGAATACGCTGCCGCCGCTCGGCTCCAACTGCGCCGATCCGAGTATCGGGGGCTGCTTCACTCCGTCCACCACGCCGTTCGGCCGGCACATTTACACGATCATGCACTTCCTTTTGCCTTACATCGAACAGCAGAACATCTTCACCGCGCTCTCGCTTTCGGGCTACGCGGGCGGGCAGTATTTCCAAGTCGTCAAGACCTTCCTCTGTCCGTCCGATCCGTCGATCTCGGGCGGCAAGAACACCACGCCCAACGGCGGGGCCAACAACTGGGGAGCCGCTTGCTACGGCGGGAACAATTTCGTGTTCGGCGACCCCGGAACCGGTCTCACGTATCCGTCGGGACGGAAGGATCTGATCGCGTCGGTGCCCGATGGCCTATCGAATACGGTCTTCTTCGCCGAGATGTACGGGACCTGCGGGAACACCGGCAACCTCAACGGCAGCGGGACGTGGGGCAGTTTGTGGGCCGATGCGAACAGCACTTGGAGGCCGGGGTTCAACCTCGGCTCGGGGAAGAACGGCGTGACGGGCTATCCCGCGTCGCCGAAGTTCCAAATCCAGCCGCAGTACATCAGCAACTGCAACCCCGAAGTGCCGCAGACAGCCCACACCGGCGGGATTCTCGTCGGTCTCGGCGACGGCAGCGTCCGATCCCTCAGTGCCTCGATGAGCGCCGCGACTTGGGCGCAGGCCGTCGATCCGCGCGATGGCACCGTGCTCGGCGCCGACTGGTAAACAATCCGAATCGAGGCCAACGATGCGCTGCGCGATACTCGGCTCCCTGTTTCTGATGATCGGCTGCGGGGGCACGGACGGCCCCGCGTTCCCCGCACTGGTCACCATCAAAGGGATCGTCAAGCGGAACGGTGCGCCGGTCTCGGGTGGCGTGCTGAAATTCACCCCGGAACCGGACACGCCGGAGTTTCTCTCGAACGCAGAAGTGAGTTCCGATGGGGCGTTCGCGATCTCAACTGTTCGCACGACGGACAAAAGCGGCGAGCGGAAGTCCGGGCTTCCTGCCGGGAAGTACAAGGTCACTTACCTCCCCCCGCTCGGTGACCAAACCGCCGGAGGCACGGCGAAGCCGGTCGATCTGCCGGCGACGATAATCTCGGCCGAGAAGGCCGATCTCATTTTCGAGTTGCCCAAGAAGTGATTCGCCAGACCCGGCTCAACTGTTAGACCGCTCACGCGATCCGCAATCCCTTGCATGTCTCCTCGTAGGTCCGTTCGAGTTCGAGCGGCACGTACTTCGTGTCGCTGATCCAGAGGGGCAAAGTGGGGAGCGGGTCGCCGATTCCGAGCGTATGTTCCCACGCTTCTATGCGGTGGCGGCCGCGGTGGTGGAAGGGCCGGCACGACACCGCATGGATCGATTCGCCCGCAGACGCGGGTGGCTCAGCGCCGATCCGTGCGGCCAGTTCCGCATACAGGTTCGACGATCGCGTCGTGACGGGATCGACGATCGCCACGCACACGCCCTGCTGGAGCATAGCGTGACATTTCGAAACGAACTCGTCGCGTGAACTCGGACGGTCTTTATTCCGCGGGCTGACGATCTCGACCGTCGCGACCAAACGCCGGCCCATCGACTCGTCGTAGACGCGGACTTCATATTCGGGAGGCGTCAGCTCTTCGGTGTCCAACAGAAGCGCCGGGGCCGCCGCCTGCCAGGCCAGCGCGGGATCGAAGTCCGGTTCATCTTCCGGGCCGTCGTCCAGTTCGAATGCGCCGGCCTCGACTTCGACCAGGGTGCCGAGGTGTATCTTGATCCCGCTCCGGTTTTGGAGTGGAAGAATGGCGTTGAGGCGCATCGCCATTATGCCGGGCCAAAGCCCGTGCACCTCTTCCCAAGAAGCCAGTCTCATGTCCGGCGGACGAAAATGGTCGCGGAGGGGCATGGCAGTCTCCTTTCCGCGTACTGTAGCGAACGACTCACCAGACCCGGCTGATGATCACCTTCAGATACCCCGACTCCC
>JAYVTJ010001072.1:0-6461 GCA_043774415.1 Fimbriiglobus sp.
TTCCGGATCGGGGTTCCCAGGCCTCCGCCGAAGCGGCTCCGACCCGGGCTGACAGAACAGGCCTTACAGGCCCGGAAGAACCTGTTCCCGCAAACCCTCAGCCCGGTTAGCATTACTCCATGCTCATCCGTGCCACCCCCATCTTCCTCTTCCTTCTCCTCGCCGCCCGCGCTCTGGCGCAGGCGCCGCTCGGCGTCGGCGCGGCGTGGCCGACCGACGAAGTCACCCTCGTCAACGGGGCCAAGTTCCAGGGGCTGATCGTCGAAGAGACCGTCTTCGGCCTCACCTTCCAAACCGTCAAGCGCCCGCCCGGCCGGCCCACGCTCACCTTCACGACCTTCTTCGCGAAGAAGGAGATCGACAAGGTGAAGAAGCTGAGCGACGCCGACCGGGCGACGCTGCGCGCGCGGCTCGCCGATCTCGACAGCAACGGCGTCGGCGAGCGGCTCCGCATGGACGGCCTCGATCTCACGGCGGTCGAATGGTTCGGGCAGAAGAACGGGGCCAAACGCTACGAGGCCGATCAGTTCGTGCTGCTCAGCGCCGCCCCCGAAGAGGTGACCCGCCGCGCCGCGGTGCGACTCGAGCAGATCTACACGGCGTTCGCGCGGTTCCTGCCACCGCGGTTCGAAGCGGCCCGGCCGACGAGTGTGGAACTCGCGGGCGATCTCGATCAGTACAAGCGGCTGCTGAAGGCGAGCGCCGGCCAGGTGCTCAACGCGGCCGTCTACTTCCCCGCGGAAAACCGCATTCTCTGCGGCACCGACCTGCGCCGCCTCGGCGACGAACTCCACCGCACCCGGCTGCACCACCTCCAGCAACTCGCCGCGACCGACAAGTACGAGAAAGAAATCCGCGAGCTGTACAAGGGGAGCAAGCCCGACCTCGACCGCTTCCTGGCGATCGCCAAGCGCGAGCGCGACAAAGTCGCCGCCGCCGACCGCGAGAACGAGCGCACGTTCGACGGCGCGACCCGCCGGCTCTTCGCCATTCTGTATCACGAAGCGTTCCACTCGTACGCCATGACGTACGTCTACCCCGCGCGCAGCGCCGCCGACGTGAAGGCCGGCAAGGGGACGGGCGAACTGCCGCGCTTCCTCAACGAGGGCTTGGCGCAGCTCTTCGAGAACCCGGTGATCGAAGCGGGGGAGCTGCGCGTCGGGCACGCCGATGCGGATCGGCTGAAGCGCGTGCAGGATTGGCTCGCGGGGAAGAATCCGCCGGGGCTGGTGCCGCTGACCAACCTGCTGAAGGCGGGCAAGGAAACCTTCCTCGCGGCGCATGCAAATCAGCAGGAGAGCGCCGACCGGACGTACCTCACCTGCTGGGCGCTGGCGTTCCACCTCATGTTCGAGCGCCGGCTCATCGGCACCGCGGCATTCGACGAGTATCTGAAGGCGATCAACACCGGCGCCGATCCGGCGAAGGCACTCGCGGCGCTCGTCGGGCAAGAGCTGCCCGCGTACGAAAAGGACTGGCACGACTATCTGAAGAAGCTCGGCCCGGACGGCACCGTGCGGAAGTGAGGGGTCACGCCGGTGGCCGGACGATCGCCTGCGCCTTGTAGCCGAGCCGCTTGAGGTTGGCGAAGACCGTCCGGATCTGCTCGAAGTCCTTCGCCGGTTCCTTCTTCAACTCCGGATCGCAGTTCAACACATCCCACGTGCAGAGCTGCGGGCGGCGCGGCGGCACGTTGCTCCGGGGGCCGTAGCTGACTCCCGCGAGGAGGCGCTCGGCGGTCCAGCGGTTGTGCTCCATCTCGGCCAGTACCTCGATGCGGTCTTCCGGCAATGGGTCACTCGGTCCGCCGTCGTCGGGGACGAGTCTCAGCCCGAGGCAGGCGAGCTTCACCTCGAAGTGGAGCGCGGCCATGCGGTTCGAGTGCAGGTTGCTCTCCGCGTCGCCGTACCAGGCGCGTTCCATCTGCCGCCGACCCTCGTCGGTGTCGATGGCGAAGCCGCGATAGCCCGCGAGGATGACCATGCCGATGTGATCCTCGATCGGCCGGTGGAGCTTGTGCAGTTTCAGCTCGTCGCTGCAGAGGCCGAAGGGCCGGATCGGCAGCGTGGCCCCCGGATGGGCGGCGCCCCGCTTTTGCAGCAGGCGCTTCAGCGGCTCCTGCTTCTGGAGCCAGACGAAGAGCGGCAGCCGGACGTCCGCCCCGTTCTCGGTGCGGAAGCTGCGCTCGAAGTGCACGGCCGTGGAATAGGAGTCGTGATCGCGCTCGTGGCAGAAGATGATGGCCGGCTTGACGCGCGGGGCGCAGGCGAGGCGGGTGATCGCCGCGAGGAACTCGCGGTCGAACACCGATTTCGGATAGGGGGCGAAGACCGCGTTGCAGGTGTACTCGATGGCCTTCGGATCGGCGACCCGATACGCGGGTCGGGGTCGCCGCGCCCGGTTGCCCCATTCGTCGGCGACGGGGTCGAAGCGGATCTGGGACCATTCGGCGACGACCGGTGCAATCGCTTCGCCGCCCGCGCTTTGGTCGCAGCCGGTGAACTGGCCCCAGCGCGCGAGGAACGCGTCCGCCGATGCTTTGGGATCGTCGGCGAGGATGAGGATGCGGGCGCGCTTCCGGTTTTCGAAGTGGGCCAGTTCGGCGAGGTGCGTCGCCAGCGTTTCGCCCATCGGGCCGAAGCCGACGAGGACGTAGAGGGCGACCTCGTCGCCGGTCGGTCGGATCGCCGTCAGCTCCTCGACGATGAGCTGACGGGCGGTGTTGCGGGTGACGTTGAACGTCTGGAGTTGGAAGTGGGACGCGTTCGCTTTCAGCCCCGCGTTCAGGGCGTCGTCGAGGAGCGGATCGACGATGTGAACGAGGCACTTGAACTCGGGATGGGGCCGCTTGCTCCGCTCCAGAATGGCGCCGACATCCACCGCCGATTCGATGTTCTCCTCGTCGCTACCGGTGACGAGGTAAGCCGCCTTCGCCGAGCCGAGGCGGGCGAGTTCGAAGTTCTTCTCGTCGGTCGCGTCGCCGAGGAGCACGATGGCCCCCGCCCGCCGCGCGTCGTCGATGCGCTCGTTGGTCGGGTCGCGCTCGAGGATGAGCACCCGCTCCCCGGCGTCGAGGAGCTGCTGCGCGATCGGCCAGCCGACGCGGCCCAACCCGCAGACGATGTGGTGCCGGCTCAGGGTCATCAGCAGGAGGGTCTGCGACGATTCGGCCAGCAGTTGGCCGAGGGCTTGGATGCCGAGGAAGACGACGAGGATCACGGCGAGGATGCGGCCGATGGCGATGCCGTGGTTGGTGCCGAGTCGCGGCGACATGTTGAGGAGGAGGATCTGGGCCGTCTCGTAGATCACATCGCTGACCAAGTCGAGGTGCGAGGAAGCGACCTTCTCGGCCGCGGCCGGCGCTCCGGCCGCCGCGGCCCCGCCCACGACCGCTTCCAGAGGCTCCGGGTCGGCGGGCGGCGCCGAGGCGGTGCGGCGCGCATGCTCCTCCACCGAAACTCCGCCGGCGACGCAGGCGATGGTGGCGACGGCGAGCACGAGCGAAATGGTGGCCGCGTTGCGGGTGAGCCAGCGCACTGCGATTTTGAGAGGTCCGATCACCGATTCGCCTCCGCGGGTTGGCAGCGGGTCATCATAGGGCGCGTCGGCCCCCGTATAATTCCCGGGCCACCTCTTCCGGCACACCCACGGGAACCCCCGCATGTCCGCACCGGCGCCGCACAACCTCTTCGAGAATTCCGAAGTCTTCCGCATGGCCTGCGAGCAGCTCCGCACCGTGGCCCGCGAACTCCCCGAGTTCGACTCCGGCATCATCGACCGCCTCATGCTGCCGAAGCGCTCCCTCATCGTCAGCGTCCCCGTCCGCATGGACGACGGTCACACGCAGGTCTTCATCGGCTACCGCGTGCAGCACTCCCTCACGAGCGGCGCCAGCAAGGGCGGCCTGCGCTACGCCCCGAGCGTGGATCTCGGCGAAGTGGCGGCGCTCGCCATGTGGAT
Organism: Fimbriiglobus sp.; assembly: GCA_043774415.1. GTDB lineage: Bacteria > Planctomycetota > Planctomycetia > Gemmatales > Gemmataceae > JALHQU01. Next base: position 3,961 of record JAYVTJ010001072.1, read on the forward strand.
GAGCTGGAAGTGCGGCATCATGGGCCTGCCCTACAGCGGCGCAAAAGGGGGCATCGCCTGCGACCCCGCGAAGCTGTCGATCGGCGAGAAGGAGCGCCTCACGCGCCGCTTCACCGAAGAGGTGCTCAGCATCATCGGCCCGCGCACCGACGTCATGGCCCCCGACATGGGCACCGACGAGCAGACCATGGCCTGGATCTACGACACCTACAGCATGAAGGTCGGCTACGCCTGCCCCGAGATCGTCACCGGCAAACCGGTCGAACTCGGCGGCTGCGTCGGGCGCCGCGAAGCGACCGGCCGCGGCGTGGTCTTCTGCATTCTCGAAGCGCTGAAGGAGTTGAACCTGCCGGTCGATTCGAGCACGGCCGTCGTGCAGGGCTACGGCAACGTCGGCTCCGTGACCTGCGACGAACTCCACAAGCTCGGGATCAAAGTCATCGCCATCGGCGACCGCTACGGGAGCATCCGCAACACCAACGGCATCAACATCCCGGCGCTGCAGAAGTACGTGAACGCCCCGGAGAACGAGCGCCACACCATCGTCGGCTATCCGAAGGGCGAGGCCATCGCCGACGACGAACTGCTCATCACCCCCTGTACGGTGCTCATCCCGGCGGCGACGGAGCGCGTCATCAACCTCGAGAATGCGCCGAAGCTGAAATGCCGGATCATCGCGGAAGGAGCGAACGGGCCGACGACCCCGGAGGCCGACCGCATCATCGCGGACACCGACATCTTCCTGATCCCCGACGTGCTCTGCAACGCCGGCGGCGTGACCGTGAGCTACTTCGAGTGGGTGCAGGATCTCCAGCAGTTCATGTGGGACGAAGACCAGGTGATGAGCGCCCTCCGCAAGCAGATGCTCAAGGCCTACGCGAAGGTGCGGCACAAGGCGCTGTCGCGGAAGCTGACGATGCGCACCGCCGCGCTGAGTTTGGGAGTCGAGAAGGTGGCGAACGAGAAAGCGAAGCGCGGGCTGTTCCCGTGATTCATGCGTAGGTCGGGCCGAGTCTGGGAGTCGAGGAGGTGGCGAACGAGAAGGCGAAGCGCTGAGGCGCTCGTTGGTCACCACTTCCGCAGCATCGCGGCGCTCGCCGCGAGCCAGGCGTCGTCGTCGTGGTCGTCGAGCGCCGCGAAGTTGCCGCGGATGCGCCGGAAGGCCATCTTCAGGAAGGCCTTGCCCGCCGTCTTGTCCGCGAAGCGGTCGGCCGGCTTCGGCTCCGCGATCAGCGTGTCGAGCCGGCTCAGCGCGCAGGCCGCGGCGTAGATGTCGATCGCGATATCGGCGATGCGCTCGTGGATCAACTGCGCTTGAACAAATACCGTTTCGTCCTTCAGCTTCAGGAAGACGTGCGGCAGCGTCGTGCCGAGTTGCTTGACATAGCCCGCGAGCAGCTTGGCATCGGCGTGAAGTTCCGCCGCTACCACCGGCACCGTCGGATTGTGCGCCAGCCACGGCGCCGCGAGTTTCGCCCCGGCGCCGATGCCGGAGACGAGTTTGCCGAGGCTCCAGCGGCCGCCGACCAAATCGTCGCGCAGATTCTTCAGCCGCTCCCCCGGGCCCTTGCAGCCGACGACCGCGATGAACGCCTTCAGCACGTCGTTGGCCCCTTCGCCGATGGTGTTGATGCGGGCATCGCGCATCCAGCGCTCGAGCGGCTGATCGGTGAAGTAGCCCTTCCCGCCCCAAACTTGAATCGTGTCGTTCACGATGGTCCAGAGATGTTCCGTGGCGAAGACCTTCAGCATCGCCGTTTCGAGCATGTAGTCGTCGGCCCCGCGGTCGATGAACGCGGCGCACTGCGTCGTCATCGCTTCCATCGCGAAGAGATGCGCCGCCGCGAAGGCCACCTTCTTCTGCACGAGCTGGAACTCGGCCAGCGGTTGCTGGAACTGCACGCGCGTCTTGGCGTGCGCGATCATGGCATCGAGGCAGACCTTCGCATGGCCGGTGCAGGTGGCGCCGAAGGTCGTGCGTCCGAAGTTCAATACCGTGAGCGCAGCTTGAAGTCCCCGGCCGATCTGTCCGAGGATGTTCTCCTTCGGCACGCGCACGTCGGTGAACTTCATCTTCCCCGTGGCGGTGCCGCGGATGCCGCACTTATCGGCGCGCGCTTCGAGTACCTCGAAACCGGGCATGTCGGGCGTCACGAGGAACGCCGTGACCTTCGACCCGCCCTTGCCGTCGGGGGTGCGGGCCATCACCGTGAGGACGTCGGCGATGCCTCCGTTCGTGATGTAGTGCTTGATCCCGTTCAGCAGGTATGCGCTGCCATCCTCGGTCGGCGTCGCCGTGGTGCGGACACCGCCGGCGTCGGAACCGGCCTCCGGTTCGGTCAAGGCGAATGCGGCGATCTTTTCCCCGGTGAGCATACCCGGCAGCCACTTCGCCTGCTGCTCCTTCGTGCCGAACAGAATGAGTGCCCGGCAGCCGATGCTCTGGTGGGCATTCACGAACACGGCGGTGCTGGCGCAGTGGCCGCCGAGAATTTCCATGG
>JAYVTJ010001073.1:0-5353 GCA_043774415.1 Fimbriiglobus sp.
GGAAGCCCTGGGGAAGTGCGTCCTGTTCTTCCGCCCCGGAGGGGCCGGCGTACTCCGTGATGCACGCCGGCCCCTTCGGGGCGGGTTCGTTGTTGATCCTGTCCCAGGGCTTCCGCCCTGGGCTAAGTACGTCGGCCCCGTTGGGGCGAAGAATCGTACGGTGGCATTGGCAACCGGACAGTCGGTAGCCCGATGCGCCAGCGAGGAAGTCATCATTCCTCACCTGCGCGTCGGACTAACGCAGCAACCACTCCATCACGGCCTTCTGCACGTGCAGGCGGTTCTCCGCCTGATCGAACACGACGCTCTGCCGGCCTTCGATCACGTCGTCGGTGATCTCTTCGCCGCGGTGGGCCGGGAGGCAGTGCAGCACCTTGCACCCCTTCGGGGCCTTCGCCATCAGCTTCGCGTTCAACTGGAACGGGGCGAACTTCTGCAGCCGCTCCTCGCGCTCCGCCTCTTGCCCCATGCTCGTCCAGACGTCGGTGTAAACCACATCGGCCGCCTTCACCGCCGCGACCGGGTCGTGCAGTGTCACCGGTAAGTCACCGGAGATTTTGGCCTCGTAGTTCTTCAGGAACTTGTCGTCGAAGCTGTACCCGACGGGGCAGGCGAGCACGAACTTCGCCCCCATCATGGCGCAGCCCACGGCGAGCGACATCGAGACGTTGTTGCCATCGCCGACGAAGACGACCGTCTTCCCTTCGACCGTCCCGAAATTCTCCTGGATCGTCAGCAGGTCGGCGAGCGCCTGGCAGGGGTGCGACCGATCCGACAGCCCGTTGATAACGGGCACACTGCCGAACTGGGCGATGGCATCCACCGTTTCTTGACGGTAGACGCGGAGGACGATGCAGTCGAGGAAGCGGCTCATGGTGCGGGCGAAGTCGGCGAGGGTCTCGCGCCACCCGAGGCCGATTTCGTTGCCGGGGAAGAAGAGGCTCGTGCCGCCGAGGTGCGCGACACCCGCCTCGAAGCTGACGCGTGTACGCAGCGAGGGCTTCTCGAAGACGAGGCCGACGACCTTCCCCTTCAGCGGCGCTTCCGTGCGGCCGGCTTTGCGGCTCGCCTTCAGTTCGGCGGCCCGCGTCACGAGCGCGCGGACGGTGTCCGGGGTCTGGTCGATCATGTTGAGGAGGTGCGGCATCGGCTCGGGTACTCGATTCTGCAGACGGAAGGAACGGCGTACAACCTACGGCTGGTGATCCATGAGCACTTCAGCCAGCGTGAGGCAGCCGTCGTCGATGAGGTCGTCCGGGATGTTCACCGCGGGCAGCAGGCGGATGACGGTGCCGTGCGTGCAATTGATGAGCAGGCCGCGCTCCAAACACTTCGCCACGATGGGGGCGCCCTCGCAGTGGAGTTGCAGGCCGATCATCGCCCCGAGGATGCGGATCTCCTTCACGAGCGGCGACTGCGTTTGCAGGAGTTGGAAATGGCTACGGAAGCGTTCGCCAACCTGCGTGGCCCGGTCGAGCAGGCCGTCTTCGTCGAACGTCTCGATGGTGGCGAGCGCGGCCATGCAGGCGATGGGATTGCCGCCGAAGGTCGCGGCGTGCGTGCCGGGTTTGAGGTTCGCCGCGACCTCGGGCTTCGCGATCACGCCGCCGAGGGCGACGCCTCCGGCCAAGGCCTTGGCCAGCGTCACGACATCGGGCACCACGTTCCAGTGCTGATGGGCGAACCACCGACCCGTACGGCCCATGCCGGTCTGCACTTCGTCGAGCATCAGCAGCATGCCGTGCTTGTCGCAGAGTGCGCGGAGTCCTTCGAGGTAACCCGTCGGCGGCAGGTGGATGCCCCCTTCGCCCTGGATCGGTTCGAGCAGGATCGCGGCCGTTTCGGAATCGATGGCCGCTTCGACGGCTTCGAGACTGCCGTGCTGCACGTAGGTGAAGCCGGGCAGCATCGGTTCGAGGTTCGCGTGATACTTCGGCTGAGCGGTCGCCGAGAGTGCGCCGTAGGTGCGGCCGTGGAAGCCGCCGGTCATCGTGATGATCTTGTAGCGGCCGTTCGGCTTGCCGTGCAAGCGGGCGAGCTTGATCGCGGCCTCGTTCGCCTCGGTGCCGCTGTTGCAGAAGAAGCACTGCCCGCCCCAGCCGGCGCGCTCGCTGAGAGCCTGGGCCAGCAGCGCCTGCGGTTCCGTGTACCAGGTGTTCGGGACGTGGATGAGCGTGCCGATTTGCTCGCGGACGGCATCGACGATGCGCGGCGGGCAGTGGCCCAAAATGCCGCAGCCCCAGCCGGGGAAAAAGTCGAGGTACCGGACGCCCTCGGCATCCCAGACGTACGAACCTTCGCCGCGGACGAGGCAGACGGGGTAGCGCGCGTAGTTGCCGATGACGTACTTCTTGGCGAGCGCGATCACATCGGTGGAAGAAAGGGTGTCGGAGGCGGTGGTCATGGGGAAGGGGCCTGCTGGGATTCGAAGAGAACGCGGCATTCAGAGTATCGAGACAGTTCCGGAGTGATCGGGTTCGGAAGGAACCTTCACTTCACGATTTCGGTGCCCGACGAACCGGGCTGCAGGAAATCGTCGAGGAGGGAGTGGATGTCGCGGCCGTCGAGGATCACGGCGCGGGCGGCCCCCGCTTCGAGCGCTTCGAAGCAGGCTTCGACCTTCGGGATCATCCCGCCGTCGACGACTCCAGTTCCGATGAGCGCCCGGCACTCGGCGACGGTCAATCGTCGGCAGCGCGACTCGGGGTCGTTCCGATCTCTCAGCACGCCCGGCGTATCGGTGAGGAAGAGGACCGAGTCGGTGTCGATCTCGCGGGCGATCCCGGCCGCGACGGAATCGGCATTCACGTTGAGCCACTCCCCGGCCTCGTCGAGAGCGAGCGACGGCACGATGGAAATGAACGAACTGTCCAAGTTCTCGCGGAACAGCGCCCCGTCGATCTTGGTGACTTTGCCGACGCGACCGAGATCGACGGGTTGGAGATCGAGCCCGGGGAGCATCAGGCGCGTGCCGGAGACACCCTTGAGAACCCCCTCGACGTCGATGTCTCGGCGCGACTCGAATTCCGAGACCAGTCCGGCATTGATCTCGTGCAGCACGCGGACGACGATCGCGAGTGTGGCATCGTCGGTATAGCGGAGGCCTTGAATCTTGACGGGCTTCAGTCCCGCGGCGTCCATTGCGCGGTCGATCGGCTTGCCCCCGCCGTGGACGAGGATCAGCTTCAGACCGAGCGTGTGAAGGGCGGCGACGGCGTCGAGCATCCCGCGGGTTGCGGCGGGGACTTCCATCGCGCTGCCGCCGAGCTTCACCACGACCGCGCGTTCCTGTGCTGCCCGGATGCGGGTCGCCGCGAGCAGGAGTGTGGTGGAGCCGTCCGACAATGCGGGTTATCCGTAGAGTTGGCCGCGCGGAAAACCGAAAGACGAATGGTAGGCCCGCCGGAACAATCCGTCAACGCGCCTATTGCCTTCCGCGATGCGGCCGTTTAAACTTCCGGTGTTCCTTTTCACTCTCTGGGGTTCTCTCGATGATCCGCAATCTGCTCTTGGCCGCCGTCGGCGCCTTCGCCCTCGTGCTCGCCCCGGTCTTCGCCGAAGACAAGAAGCCCGCCGAAGCCAAGACCGAAACCCTCGAAGGGACGCTGGTCTGCGGCAAGTGCAAGCTCAAGGAAACGAAGGCTTGCAGCAACGTGCTGCTCGTGAAGGACGCCAAGGACGAGAAGAAGGAAATCAAGTACTACCTGACGGACAAAGGCGCCAAGGCCGACTACCACGGCGACATCTGCCAAGAGCCGAAGGAAGCCAAAGTCACCGGCGTCGTCAGCGAAAAAGACGGCAAGAAGATGATCGCCGACGCCAAGGTCGAGTTCAAGAAGTAGTCTGCGACCCATCCGGGTCACAATGAGTAACGCCGCCTGATCGGGCGGCGTTTCTTCGTTCCCCCATCGCCATCCGCTTAAAGCTTGCCGGCTTCCTTGTACATGACGCGCTTGCGGAGGACCGGATCGTACTTCTTGAGCGAGATTCGCTCTTTGCTGTTGTTGCGGTTCTTCTGCGTGAAGTAGCAGTGGCTGCTCTCCGAGCTTTGCAGCTTGATGATCCCGCGGGCCTCTTTCCCCTTCGCCATGATCGTCCCCAAAAACTGTCTGCGTGTTGATCGAACGGACATCTTAGTGGTCGGCGCGGGGTTTGCCGAGGGGACTTTGCCGCGAGAACTCAGAAAATACCATCGCTCCCGATCCCGCGGAGCGATACACTCCGCGCATCGCTTTCAAATTCGGGGTGCCTTCATGTTGACGGGAGGGGTCGTCGTCTTCTTTCTCATCCCGGCAACTCTCGCGGGTTTGTACTACACCGCCGGTTGCATCGTCGGCGGTTTTCGGCGCCGACTCCCCGCGCGGACCCCGTCGCTCCGCATCGCCATTTTGATCCCGGCCCACAACGAAGAGTCGACGTTACCCCTCGCGCTCGCGTCGATTGCGGGCGCGGATTACCCGCGAGAACTGATCGGCGTGCGCGTCGTGGTCGATCACTGCACCGACGGCACCGAAGCCTTGGCACGGCAGTTCGGGGCCGACTGCACCGTTCGCCGCGATTCGTCGGACCGGGGCAAAGGCTATGCGCTCGCCGCCGGGCTGGCGGAGCTGCTCCCGAGTCGCCCCGATGGTATTTTGATCCTCGATGCCGATTGTCGCATTTCGCCAGGGCTCTTGAAACGGCTGGACCGAGAACGGGCAGCGGGGGCGTCGGCCGTTCAAGTTGCGGTGATTTCGACCGTCGATCCCCAGAATCCCACCAGCGTGGTCGCGGCCATCGGGGCGGCCTTCGACAACCGCATGGCGGCGGCGGCCGACCGGCTCCGGTTATTCGTCCCCCTCCGCGGCACGGGGATGTACTTCGCCCGGGAAATTTTGGAGCGCTACCCTTGGACTCAGTTCGGCTTGGCCGAAGATGCCGAGTACGCGGCGGAACTCCACCGGCACGGCGTGCCGATCCGTTTCGCCGCCGACGAATCGGTCACCTGCGAGGCCCCGCCGCGCGAGACGGCCTTCCTCGGCCAGCGGCGGCGCTGGAGCGCCTCGCTTCGCGTTCCGCGGGCGGGGCGCTGGTTCACCAGCAAGCCCGTCATTCTCGTGCATTTGGCCGCGACGGTCGCTGCGTCGCTGATCTCGGAGTAACTCGCGCTCATCGTTTGGGCGACCGCACTCGCGCTCCTCACGGTCGCGACTTACGCGGAAGTGATGGTGGGTGTCGGCGTCCGTTGGCCGGGATTCCGCAGTTTCTGGTTGGTCGGTCGCCTGGCGACGGTGGCGGTTGGCAGTCTTTGGCGCCGGGAGACGCGATGGAATCGCACGTCCCGCTGACGTTCGCCCGCCGCATCCACCCGTGG
>JAYVTJ010001074.1:0-3816 GCA_043774415.1 Fimbriiglobus sp.
GTATGACCGCTCCGGACGCCACCCCTCACGCCGCTGCGCGGAATTCGAGCACGTCGTTGCGCACCGGAGTGTGCAGCACGATCTCCAATCCGTTCACGATCCGATCCCCTCCCCGACCGTCGATCAAATTCCGGCCGCACCGGCTCATGCCCAAACGCTCCATGGGATCGTCGAGCACGAGGTTCACCGTTTCGTAGAGGCTGTCGAAGGTCACCTCGTCGGCGGCGCCCAAGAACGTGGCGACGCCTTCGTCGTCCATCCGCTTCGCGTTGAGGATGTGCCGCGGCTTCGTCGGCAGCACCAGTTGCGGGATGCCGACGCAGCAGAGTTCCAGCGCCATCGTGTCGCCGCTCGTCAGCGCGAAGTGGCTCCGCACCAGCCGCGTCATCAGCTCCTTCGCTTCGGTGACGATCTCGACCCGGCCGCCGCTGTCGGCCGCGAACTCCTTCAATTCGTGGTAGCGCGGATGGTGGACCCGCGTGGCGATGCTCACCTTATCGACCTTCGGCATCTCCAGAAGCTGCTCGGTGCGGACCAGCGTCTGATCGCCGAAGTCGTCGTCGCCGAACGCGACGAGGGCGCGGAACGCCCCCGGCTGCTCGGTGGCGCGGATGGTGCGCTGCCGGCGGAAGACGCCCCGCACGAGCGCGAACTTCCGGCCGAGGAGGAGCTGCGTGCCGGTCTCGACGGCGTACGGCTTCTTGCCCGGCGCCAGCAGCGGATTGACCACGAGCTTGCTCGGGAACTTCATCGCGGCATCGGAGTCGATGACGATGACGCGGGCGCCCGTGTCGTTGAGGGCTTCGAGGTATTCGGGCGTGTAGCCCGAGCCCGAGAGGACGACGGCCGCGGCGTTGAGCCGGCGGATCTCCCGGAGGGTGCAGTGCAGATCGCCGCCGGTGCCGAGGGGCGCTTCGGCCGGCTTCCACTCGTTGTTGGCGCGGTGGATGCTCTGCGCCAAATTCAGCGGTTCGAGGTAGCTGAAGAAGTGCGTCCCCCGGCGGCGCCGCTGCAGGGCCGCGGCGAGCGAGAGGCATTGGTACAGCGGCTCGTACCCCGACTCCGGGGTGGCATCGCAGCGGAAAAGAATCGGCCCACGCTTCACGTCCATGTGCGCGTCCATCCATTGGCGGGTTGGTGCGTTCGACGGCCCAGCCGGGGCGGGAGGCGAATCCACGGATGTGGACGTGCGCCGACGCCGGGGCGGTGAGCCACCGAGACTAGTTCCGGCTGGTGTGGGGACGGGGCCGCGCCGCAGACTGCGACGAGACCTGACCGCGACACCTCTTCTCCGGGGGGATCGATCCTCGATCCCCTACCGCCGCACTCCGGGTTCCGGTCCATCGTGCGGTGGGCGGCGAAGGTCGGTTCCGGCGACCTCCGCTGCGGGGCGGATCGTAGTCCGGGAATCGGAGGTGCGCCAAGGGCAAGTTTTGGTAGACTCCACCGACATCCCTATCGCGTCCGAGTCGAGCTCATGAAAAAATCCGGTTGGCCCACGGTGTTCATCCTTTTCGGTCTGATGCTCGGCTTCGGGTCGTCGATGGTCATGTTAACGAAGCGGGGCGAAGACAAGTTGGATATGGTGCCCGGAATCGTGCTGGGCTTCGCGCTGTTCGGCTGGGGACTCTATAGGAACGATTGGAGCTCGCGACCGAAGCGATGACGGTCGGCTTGCAACCACTACACGCTCGCCGGGTCGATGCCGAGTTCACGGATCTTGATCACTCCGGCACGAACGCAAGCACTCCGTCCAGAGTCAGCGGGCACTCCGCAGGGAACGCCTCCGGGGGCAGTCCCGTTTCGACGGACGCCCAACCGACCGCTTTCGCATACATCTCCGCAAGCACGTCGTCCGCATGATTGCGCAGGACGCCCTTGGCGATGTCCGCTTTCAATTCGTCCCGCTGCACCACGATGGTCAGTTGCCCGCTCCGGCTTCGCTGTTCGGGCTGGTAGAGCCACTTCAAAATGTGCTGGAGCAGAAGCGCCAGACGGCTTTCGACTTCGCGTCGGTCGCGTCGGGCCATGTCGGTGAGGAACTCCTGCAAGTTCGGGAAGTCGAGAACATCGCGCTGGCCCAGCTTCACGAGTTCCGCCATGGCGTCGAGCCACGCGGTTTCATCCTCGATGTAGAGTTCATGGAGGGTCGGAACCGTAGTCGTCATCTCGCACCTCCCCGCGCCGATCGCATGCCGCCGATATCTATCATAATACCACCTCCCTTTGGATGCGCCCCGATGAACCGCCTCGCCTCCGAGACTTCGCTCTACCTCCGGCAGCACGCGGCCAACCCCGTCGATTGGTATCCGTGGGGGCCGGAGGCGCTTGCGGCGGCGAAGGCCCAGGACCGGCCGATCTTCCTCAGCGTCGGCTACTCGGCGTGCCACTGGTGCCACGTCATGGAGCATGAGAGCTTCGAGAGCGACGCCACGGCCGCGATCCTCAATGCGAGCTTCGTCTGCATCAAAGTGGATCGCGAAGAGCGGCCCGATATCGACCAGATCTACATGACCGCGCACCACTTGCTCAACCGCAACGAGGGGGGCGGCTGGCCCCTCAGCGTCTTCCTCACACCCGAGGGCACCCCCTTCTACGCCGGCACTTACTACCCGCCCGACGAGCGCTACGCCCCGAGCCGGCCGAGCTTCCCCCGACTGCTGCACTCAGTCGCGGCGGCGTGGAAGACCCGGCGAGCCGAACTCGTCGAACTCGGTCGCAACGTCGCCGACGGCTTGCAGAACATGGGCGACCTCGAGAAGAGTGACACGCCGCTGTCAGCGGACTTGCGCGCGAACGCGCTGGAGAGCCTGAAGCGCGGCTTCGACGGCAGCAACGGCGGCTTCGGCTACGCCCCGAAGTTCCCGCACCCGCTCGAATGCAAGCTGCTTCTGCGATTGGCGCAGCGCGATCTCGCGAACCGCGAAGCGCTCTCGATGCTGACGCTGACGCTCGACAAGATGGCCCGCGGCGGGATGTACGATCAGATCGGCGGCGGCTTCCACCGCTACAGCGTCGATGCTGTCTGGCTCGTGCCGCACTTCGAAAAGATGCTCTACGACAACGCCCTGCTGCCGCCGGTCTACACCGAAGCGTTCCTCCTCACGGGCGATCCCTTCTACAAGCGGATCGCGAGTGAGACACTCGACTTCATTCTGAAGGAGTCGACCTCGGGCGAAGGCGGCTTCTACAGCACGCTCGACGCCGACAGCGAAGGCGAAGAGGGGAAGTTCTACGTCTGGAGTGAAGCGGAAATCGAAGCGATCCTCGGACCCGAGGACGCGCGAATCGCCCGGGCCGTGTGGGGCACGAGCCTCGCCGGGAACTTCGAAGGGCACAACATCCCGTGCCGTGCCCGCAGCGACGTGGAGGATGCGAAGCGACTGAAGCTCGGACTCCCCGAGTTCCGGGCAAAACTCGACGAGATCAAAGCGAAGCTCTACGAAGTGCGCGCCAAGCGCATCTGGCCCGGCCGCGACGAGAAGATCCTGACGGCTTGGAACGGGCTGGCGATCTCGGCGTTCGCCCAGGCCGGCGCCGCCTTCGACGAGCCGAAGTATGTGGAAGCCGCCGCGAAGGCCGCCGACTTCGTGCTGACCAAGATGCGCACGCCCGATGGCCGGTTGCTCCGCACCTGCGGCATCGGCCAACCGGCGAAGCTGACGGCCTATCTCGAAGACTACTCCTATTTCATCGACGCCCTCGTGAGCCTCTACGAAGCGACCTTCGACCCGCGCTGGATCACCGCGGCGAACGAACTCGCCGACGTGCTGCACGCCCGTTTCGACGACCCGTCCGGCGGATTTTTCTACACCG
>JAYVTJ010001075.1:0-6119 GCA_043774415.1 Fimbriiglobus sp.
GTTGTTCCGGGATTGCTTGAAAGGGGAAGGAATCGACGGCATCGTTTGGACGCTCGAAGTGGAATTGAAATTCTACCTGCTTTGCGCGGCGACTTGCACAGTCTCCAGTTTACGCTCGGCCCGCGCCATCCTCGCTCCGATGGCGCTCTTGACGTTCTTTTGCTGCTCGGTCGATTTCGCACAGCCGGCATACCGGATTGTCGGCGTGCTCGCCATCGCGGCGCCGTTTCTGCCGTTCCTGTTCCTCGGCACCTGTTTCTACAACCTCCAACATCGCCACTGGTCGCTCGCCGAAGCGCTCAACGTCGGCGCGCTCTTGGCGATCTTGGCGACCATCAACTTCCTGCGCGCTCAGCCGTTGATCGGTTTGGCCCCGCGCTATTTCTTCGCCAGTTACGCACTCGCGCTGGCCATCTTCACCGCGGCCTACGCGTTTCAGCATCGCATCCCGTATTCGCGCTGTTTGAATTGGCTCGCCGAGATCAGCTACCCGCGTTACGTCGTCCACGGTGTGTCTGGATACGCGATGCTCACGGTGTTGATGCAAGTCGGATGCCACGCCTACGTCGCGATTCCGGCGACTGTATTCACGGCGATTCTCGTCGCTTACCTACTCCATATCGCCATCGAGACGCCGAGCCTGCGATTGGCGAAACGGGTGTTGGCCAGGGAACGGAGCCGGAACTCGGAACCCGCGCGATAGTGGGACCATTCCCGCCCGCCCTAGAATTGGGTAAGATGTAGTTGTAGGTTCACCCACCCACCCGTACATCTCCCGCGCCTATGAACCGCATTTTCCTTTCGACCGTTCTGCTCATACTCGCCGGCTCCACGGCCTCTGCGCAGACGCCGGTGCAACCCGACCACGCGACGAAAATGGCGGCGAGCCAAGCGCTGTTCAAAGAGACCGTCCGCGAGGTCCTGGTCAAGAATTGTTTGGACTGCCACGGCGGAGCCAAGACGAAATCGGGTTTGAACCTCGCCTCCCGCGAATTGATGCTGAAAGGAGGTGATCGGGGCGACACCGTAATCCCCGGCAAGCCCAAGGAAGGGCGATTGATCGACTTCGTCACGCGGATCGACGAACTGCACATGCCGCCGAAAGGCCAATTGAGCAAAGAAGCGATCGCGGCCTTGAACAAATGGATCGAATCGGGCGCCGCGTACGACAAACCGTTGACCGATTCCGTTTCGACTGCCAAGAAGCCGATGGTTGTGACGGACAAGGACAAACAGTATTGGGCCTATCGGCCGCTCCAGAAAATCGATCCACCGGCACTGAAAGCGACGGATTTGGTCCGCAACCCGATCGACCAATTCATCGTGGCGAAACTGGAAGCGGCGAAGATCGCCCCGGCCGCCGACGCGGATAAACGGACGCTCCTCCGCCGAGTGACCTTCGACCTCACTGGCCTGCCGCCGACGGCGGACGATGTCGAACGATTCGTCGCCGACACCGGCGCGAATGCCTTCGAAAAAGTCGTGGACCGCCTGCTCGCCACCCCGGCCTACGGCGAACGCTACGGCCGGCACTGGCTCGACCCCGCGCGCTACGCCGAGAGCCACGGCTTCGAGCACGACTACTTCCGGCCGAACGCCTACCACTACCGCGACTTCGTCATCAAGGCGCTCAACGCCGATATGCCGTACGACCGGTTCGTCCGCTGGCAGATCGCCGGGGACGAACTCGCTCCGAACGATCCGGAAGCGCTCGCCGCGACCGGCTTCCTCGGCGCCGGCGTCTACCCGACCCAGATCACGAATCGCGAAGCCGAGCGCGTGCGCTACGACGCGATGGACGACATGCTCGCCACGACCGGCCACGCGATGCTCGCCCTCACCGTCGGCTGCGCCCGCTGCCACGATCACAAGTTCGATCCGATCCCGACGAAGGACTACTACCGGTTGCTCTCGGCGTTCACCACCACCGTGCGCGCCGAGATCGAAGTCGTCCTCGGGACGCCGGAGCAAAAGGCCGCGCTGGCCGCATTCGAGGCGAAGTTGAAGCCGCTGCAAGACGAACTCAAAAAGATGAAACCGGCCGACGCGGGCTACAAGGATCAGCAGGCGAAGATCGCCGAACTGGAGAAGGCCCGGCCCAAAGTCACGAAGTCGATCATCCAGGCGACGACCGAAGGCAAGAAGCCGATGCGGCACCACACCGCCGACGGCTCGATCCCCGACTTCTACCCGACGACCCATTTGCTCAAGCGCGGCGACGCCGACCAGAAGGACGGCGAAGTCTCCCTCGGCTTCCTCCAAGTGCTCTCGAAGAAGCCCGAGACGACCTGGATCGCCCCGAAGCCGGCGACGACGTCGGGTCGGCGCACGGCGCTGGCGAAGTGGCTCACCGACACGACCGACGGAGCGGGCGCCACCGCGGCGCGGGTGATGGTCAATCGCCTCTGGCACCACCACTTCGGCCGGGGGATCGTGGCGACCCTCAACGACTTCGGCTACCAGAGCGAAGCGCCGACGCACCCGGAACTGCTGGAATGGCTCGCGGACGATTTGGCTTCGAACGGGTGGAAGTTGAAGCGGCTCCACAAGCTGATGGTGATGAGCCGGACCTACGGCCAGAGTGCGGCGGCGTCGGCCGAAGCGGCGAAGGCCGATCCGGACAACCGCCTGTGGGGATCGCGTCCGAAGCGGCGGCTGGAAGCCGAAGCCATCCGCGACAACTGGCTGTCCGTCGCCGGGCAACTCGACGGCACGCTGTACGGCCCCGGCCTCGCGGACGAATCGATGAAGCGCCGGAGCATCTACTTCCGCATCCAGCGGAGCCAGCTCATCCCGAGCTTGCAGGTGTTCGACTGGCCCGACACCCTCACGAGCGCCGCAGCCCGGCCGACGACGACCGTCTCCCCGCAGGCACTGCTGTTCCTTAACAATCCCAACGTCCGCGCGGCGGCGAACGCCTTCGCGGTCGAGTTGAAGCCGTTCGCTGACAAAGGATTGACAGCGGGAGTCGAGCGGGCTTATCTCTCGGCGTTCGGGCGCCCGCCAACCCCGGCCGAAACCGAAGCCGGGGTGGGGTATCTGACGATGCGCGGAGCCAAGGACGGCAAGCTCGACAAGGCGCTGCAGGAGTATGCGCTCGTGCTGTTCAGTTTGAACGAGTTCATCTACGTGGATTGAGGTTTGTAGGTCACGCTCTGCGTGACGGGCCGTCACGCAGAGCATGACCTACCAGAGCCGGAGCTACCCATGACCATCTCCCGCCGCCAACTGCTCGCCCGCTGCGGGGCCGGCATTGGCTCGCTCGCCCTCGCCGATCTCGTCTGCCGCGCAGCCGAGGCGCAGCCGTCGCTCAATCCGCTGGCGCCGAAGAAGCCGCCGCTGCCGGCGAAGGCTAAGGCCGTCATCTGGATCTTCGTCAACGGCGGGCACAGCCAGGTCGATACCTGGGACTACAAGCCGGAACTCATCAAGCAGGACGGCAAGCCGCTGCCGAACCTCGACAAGAACATCGGCTTCTTTACCAACGCCATCGGGCCATTGATGAAGTCGCCCTTCGACTGGAAGCAGCACGGGCAGTGCGGCAAATGGGTGTCGTCCCTTTTCCCGGAGCTGTCGAAGCACGTCGACGAGATGGCCTTCATCCACTCGCTACACACGGAGTCGAACAACCACAGCCCGGCCCTGTTCATGATGAACACCGGCGTCCCGCGCATGGGGCTGCCCTCGGTCGGTTCGTGGGTCACCTACGGCCTCGGTTCCGAGAACGAGAACCTCCCCGGCTTCGTCGTGATGTCCGATCCGAAGGGTCGCGGCCTGCCGAAGGGGCACACGCTGAACTGGACCAACGGCTTCCTGCCCGGAGCGTATCAGGGGACGTGGTTGAAGCCGACGGGCGACCCCATCGACAACCTCAAGCGACCGGCCGATGTCAGCGACAAGGATCAGGAAGCGTCGCTCGCACTGATGACGAAACTGAACCGGATGAAGGGCGAACCGACCGCCGCCGACCGCGACCTCGAAGCCCGCATCAAGAGCTTCGAACTCGCCTACCGGATGCAGACCGCCGCGCCGGAGGCGATGGACATCGCCAAGGAAACGAAGGAGACGCAGGATCTCTACGGCGTCGGCCGCAAGGAGTGCGACCCGTTCGCCAAGCAGTGTCTCGTCGCCCGGAGGATGGTCGAGCGCGGGGTCCGGTTCGTGCAGATCTACAGCGGCGGCATGGACAACCAGCTCTCGTGGGACGGCCACGTCGACATCAAAGGGAACCACGAAGGCTTCGCCGGGGAGACGGATCGCCCCGTCGCCGCGCTCCTCACCGATTTGAAAGCGAAGGGGCTGCTCGATTCGACGCTCGTGGTCTGGGCCGGGGAGTTCGGGCGCTTGCCGATCTCGCAACCGGGGCCGAAGCCGGGGCGCGACCACAACCCGCACGCGGCGACGGCATGGATCGCCGGCGGCGGCGCGCAGGGGGGCGTGAGCTACGGCGCCACCGACGAATTCGGCTATCGGACCACTGTGGACAAAGCCGACACGCACGACTTCCACGCGACGCTGCTGCACCTGCTCGGCTTCGACCACGAGAAGCTGACGTACATGCACAACGGCCGGCGGTACCGGCTCACCGACGTACACGGCAAGGTGATCAAGGCGGTCGTGGCTTGAACAATGCTACGCGGAAGGCGATAATCGCCGGAGCGAGTGCCGCCCTCGTAGCTCAGGGGATAGAGCATCGGTTTCCTAAACCGGGGGTCAGTGGTTCAAATCCACTCGGGGGCATAGGGTTTTTGAAGGAATGGCAATCGTGGTTGCACGCCGGGTTGCACGAAGAACTCTCCCTTCAACTTCAATGGAGAACACGATGATAGCGAATTGTACTGCCAGGCTGCTCGCCACCGTTTTAATCGCGGTCGGCCTGACACTCCCGGTCGAGGCGGATGATCTCCTCCCTGTACAGGAAGTTGCGTCGATCAAAGCCCATGCACACCTCGTAGGCCTGATCGAGTTCTCACCGGATGGCAAGCGGATCTACACCCGGGGCGACGACCGGGTTCTCCGTGTTTGGGACGCGCAGACCGGGAAGGGGCTCGACGAGATCCGCGCGGGATTAGCAGGCATACCGGCTCTATTCGCTGTGACGCCCGACGGGAAGCGGCTGGTGACGGCCATGTCCGAAAAAGGAACATCGAAACCTCTGATCGTGAACAGTGGGTCTGGTTCCGGGTCGGTGAAGGGATCGGGACTGTCTGTTCAGTATCCCTTCCAATTGGTCGATCTCTCCGGGAAAGCCAAGCCGGTCATTTTGGACGATTCGTTCAAGGGCTGGCAGGTCGCTTCAGAAAATCGACTCACGTTCACGAAAGATGGTTCGTCCTTGGCCTGTTACGATAGGAGCCTTGGAGTAGCCATCTGGGATTTGAAGGCGGCCTCAAAAACCACACCAGACCTAGTCGGGGCCGGCTACTCGGATAATACCGGCTTCGTGTCCCGATGCGTCATGAGCCCGGACGGGAAATCGCTCGCATTCCAATTCCGTGACAAGAACGGTTTAGTGGACGATTATGTGCTCTGGGATATCCAAGGCGGAAAGAAAGCCCTATCGTTCGCGACCAAACTATCAGTTCGCAGCTACGATGTCCTATTCCATCCCGACGGGAAATCACTTGTCGTGGTCGATCAGAAAGGTGTCAGCTCCTACGACACTTCTACGGGCAAACTGGTGCGTCGATTCCACACGTCGAAACCTTTCGATGAGCGAAAGGTTCTATACGGAATCGCTCGGATCTCCTTTGATACCTCCGGCAAGAAAATGCTTGCTTTCCTCCGCTCTAACGATCCGAAAGCTCCTCCCGTGGCCATGCTCTGGGATTCCGAGACGGGAGCCCTCCTCGCGAAGATCGAGACCGAAGCGGACGCGATCACAGCAACTCTCAGCCCGAATGGTACTATGGTGGCCGTCGGTAGGTCCGATGGGTTGGATAAGGTTGTCGAAACCGACAGGATCCCCGCGTCCTCCTTCGCAGGGTTAGTGAATCTCTGGCGTATCGGGAAATCAGGTAATTAGTCTCGTTTCGAGTTCAGTGTAGCGCGGCCGTTGGAGTTCGGGTACACCGGAGGCATCCGTAGGGGGGATGCCATGAAGCCGTATTCGATGGATT
>JAYVTJ010001076.1:0-1918 GCA_043774415.1 Fimbriiglobus sp.
CGCGGTGGGTCTCGCAGACTCGACCCCACCCTACGGCTCCGCCGGAATTCGAAGGTGCGACTCGCGACGCCTTCACTTCTCGAAACCCTGCGGCTCGGATACGATAGCCCACTATGGGCAAGGCGCGTCAGGTCGGGAGCAACGACGAACCGGTGGTGGCGATGATCTGCCGCAACCGGCGGGCGTCGCACGAGTACGAATTGCACGACACCGTCGAATGCGGCATCGTCCTCGTCGGCACCGAGGTGAAAAGCCTGCGCGAGGGGCAAGTCAGCCTCGAAGATTCCTACGCGATGATCGAGGACGATGAGGTCTGGCTCGTCGGCTGCGAAATCCCGGAGTACAGCTTCGGCAACCGGATGAACCACAAGCCGAAGCGCGATCGCAAACTGCTGCTGCGGCGGCGCGAGATCGCGAAGTTCGCCCTCAAAGGCGCGCAGAAGGGCTTCACGCTGATCCCGACGCGGATGTATTTCAAGGACGGCCGGGCGAAGGTCGAAATCGCCGCGGCGAAGGGGAAGCAATCGCACGACAAGCGGCAGTCGCTCAAAAACAGCGAGGCGAAGCGCGAGATGGATCGCGCGATGTCCAAACGCCGGCGCGGGTGAGCCACCCGTGAACATCTTGGCCCTCGTCGAGGGCGTCGATCACGTCTGCTGCCGCTACCGCATCGCGGCCTTCCGGCCCCATCTCGAAGCGGCCGGGCACACGCTCACCATCTCGGCGCTGCCCAAAGGAATCGGCGGGCGACTGCGGATGTACTCCGGAGCGCGCGAAGCCGATCTCGTGATTCTCCAGCGCAAATTGCTGTCGCGCTTCGAAGTGGCGTGGCTGCGGCGCAGGGCGCGGCGGCTGGTGTTCGACTTCGACGATGCGATCTGGCAGCGCGATTCCCATTCGGGCAAGGGCTTCGCCGATCCGAAGCGGACGCGCCGATTCCGGGCCATCGCGGAAGCGGCCGACATCCTCGTCGCCGGCAATCCGATCCTCGCCGGTCACGGCCGCGGGATCATCGCCCCGAGCCGCGTCGTCGAGATTCCGACCTGCATCGACGTGGGGAAATACGAACCCGTCGAGCCTGTCGGCGACGGCGCGATCCGCCTCGTTTGGATCGGTTCGTCGAGCACGCTCACAGGTCTCGAAACTCGGCGACCACTCTTCGAAGCACTGGGACAATCGATTCCGGACCTGCGCATGAAGGTGATCTGCAATCGCTTTCCGCGATTCGATCATCTGCCGGTGGATGAGGTGTTTTGGAGTGCGGCGACCGAAGCGGCGGAACTCGCGTCGGCCGACATCGGCATCGGCTGGGTGCCCGACGATCCGTGGAGCCACGGGAAGTGCGCACTCAAGCTCTTGCAGTATCACGCGGCCGGGTTGCCGGTCGTCGCCAATCCCGTGGGCGTCCAAGCGCAGATCGTGAGGCCGGGGATCAACGGCTACCTCGCGACGACGCAGGAGCAATGGATCGGCGCAATCCGCGCGCTCGCGGGGGATGCGCAACTCCGTCGGCGACTCGGAACTGCGGGCCGCGAGCAGGTGCGCAACTCGTACAGCGTCGATGTCGGCGGCGCGGCGTGGGTGAAGCTCATCGCGGGCATGGGGCAGGGCACCCCATGCTGAGCCACTTCCTCCGCAAGCTCCGTCCGCAGCCGAGTGAAGTTCTGCAAACCGTGCGGGGCAACGGAATCGTCTGGCATCTCCGGACCGGTGCGGCCGAAGTGCTCGGTGCCACGCCCGATTTGGCCGACTGGCAGCAGCGCGGATGGGCGACCCTCGTGAAAGGGAACTTCCAGCGCAGTATCTGGCGCGTCGCGCTGCCCGGCGGTGCGATTTACTTCAAGCAGTGCCGGGCCAATTCGCCGAGGTCGTGGTTCCGCGAACTCCTCCGCCCACCCAAGGCGCGGTTGGAATTCGA
>JAYVTJ010001077.1:0-5112 GCA_043774415.1 Fimbriiglobus sp.
CCCTCCGAAGCGTTCGGCGAGCGTTACCGCATCTTCGACGAGGGGCGCGTCATTGCCCGCTTGCCGGGTCCGCCGTACCAGTTCCTCGACTGCATTACGGCGGTGACGGGTGCGCCGTTCGTGTTGAAGGATGGCGCCGCATGCGAAGCGCTCTACGAAGTACCGGCCGATGCGTGGTACTTCGCCGCGAACCGCTGCGACCGCATGCCCTTCAGCATCCTGCTCGAAATTGCGCTGCAGCCATGCGGCTGGCTCGCGGCCTACTGCGGATCGGCCCTGACGAGTGACAGCGACTTGTCATTCCGCAACCTCGGCGGTCAGGGGGTGCAGTTCGCCCCCGTCGGCGCGGACATCGGCACCCTCACGACGCGCGTGACGATGACGAAGGTCTCGAACTCGGCCGGCATGATCATCCAGCACTACGACCTGCTCGTGTTCGCGGGGGAGCGCAAGATCTACGAGGGGACGACCTACTTCGGATTCTTCGCGAAGGCGGCGCTCGCGAATCAAGTGGGGATGCCGCAGGCGAAGGTGCCCTACCTGACGGACGCGCAGAAAGGTGGCGCCGAGGTGCTGCCGCACGGCGCGCCGTTCCCCGCGCCGATGCTGCGCATGGTCGATCGCATCGATGGCTACTCGCCCGAAGGCGGTTCGAAGCGGCTCGGATTGATCCAGGGCCGCATCGCCGTCGATCCGGAATTTTGGTTCTTCAAAGCCCACTTCTATCAGGACCCCGTCTGGCCCGGCTCGCTCGGCCTCGAATCGTTCCTGCAACTGCTGAAGCTCGTCGCCTGGAAGCGCTGGGGCGCACCCCCTCCCGGCGGCTGGCAGACGGTGGCGCCGAATCGCAAGCACGCCTGGACCTACCGCGGCCAGGTGCTGCCGACCGACCGCGAAGTGACGGTGGTTCTGGACGTGACCGAAGCCGACGACGCCGATCGCCGCCTGACGGCCGACGGCTATCTGACGGTGGACGGCCGGACGATCTACGAGATGAAGGGGTTCACGCTGGAGTGAACGATTCTGCCGGCACCCCCTCACAAAAACTGGGATAGGCGCAATTTCCGGGTGCGGGCATCATCTCTCCGGCAGAGTCGCGTTCTCGCTGGAGGTGGTGCCGTGCGGAATTTCCTCGCATTCATCGGGCTGGTGGTCGTCGGCTTCGCCGGGGCGGGCTACTACTTCGGCTGGTACAACTTCGCCCTGACCCCCGGCAAGGACGGCAAGCAGCACATCAGCGTCGATGTCGATACCAAGAAGGCCGCCGACGACGTGGGCACTGGCCTCGACAATCTCGGCCGGGGCGTGAGCGACAAGCTGAAGAAGGAAGAGCCGCCGAAGGATGACTTCGTCGGTCCGCCGGAACCGAAGCCCGTCAAGAATTTCTTCAACCTGACCGCACCGACCAAGCGCTGAGGACCGCCCGTGACCCGCGCCCTCCTCGCATTTGTGCTCCTGATGGGGGCGGGCCTCACCGCATCCGGCCAAGCTCCACCCGGGCCGCTGCTGATCGATCCGCTCTCGGCGCCGCGCGCGACTCCGCCGGTGCCGCCCGGCGATGCGCTGCTCGACCGCACGCCGATCCTCGTCGAGCGCCCCGAACCGACGGGTGACCGCTTCCGCTTCTCGGCCGATCTCGGTCTGCCCACCGGCATCCGCATCGGCGCCCAGCTCGGCGATTCCCGCTTCTGGGGCGAGTTCGGCATCGGGGTCTGGTGGATCGTCCCGTTCACCTCGACCGCCCTCCGCTACGATTGCCGGCTGTACGACGGCGCCAGCGACCGCTTGGCCGTGCGGCCGAGCATCAGCGCGACGTACATCCCGATCCTCCGCGACGCGGTCTTCGGCTGCGGGGCCGACGTCGAAGTCGTCTGGCAGCACCGCTTCTCGGACCGCTTCATCACCGACTTCGGCGTCCGCGTCGGCGCCACCGCGCTCTTCGGCCCCTGGTCGTCCCGCGACAGCCGGGTCCCGGTGGCCCCCGTCCTCGCCATCGTCTTCGGCGCGCAGTTCTGATTCCCCCGCCCTACAATGGGGCACTCCGGGGAAGCCGTGCCGAGAGTGCCGTGAATCGCGAACCGCCCCCGCCCGCCGAACCCGTGCCCGCCTTCGACCTCGCCACCGCCTACCACGAAGCGGGGCACGCCGTCGTGGCGCTCGCGCTCGATCGGCCCGTCCACCGCGTGAGCGTGTTGCCGAACCAGGAGCACCTCGGCAAGTGCGAATTCCGCAAGGGCGTCCAGCGCGGCTCCGTCGATTTCATCGAGCAGGAGATCCTGATCTCCCTCGCGGGCATGGCGGCCGAAGCCCGGCTCACGGGCCGCTACGACCGCGGCGGCGCCGGCCGCGATCTGCGCTACGTCCGCACCCTGGCGCTGCAGCGCGCCACCGAGAAGCAGCTCGACCGCTACGAGCGCCGGATGCTGGCGAAAGTCGAGAACCTGATGAACGACGATGCGATTTGGGCGGCCGTGGAAAGCATCGCGAAGGAGCTGATGAAGCACGGGCAGATCAGCGGCCGCGCGGCCCTGCACCTCTACAAGCTGGCGACGAAGGACGGGTGAACGGTCCGCGGCGTCCGTCGATCCCGGACCTAAGTTTTCCCGAGCACCAGATCGACGACCCAGCAGCCGCGGACGTGATCCGCCGGTTGCCGGCAGTGGAGCAGCATATCGGCGTCCGTGCAGCCGGCTTCTTCGAGGGCATCCGCGAGGATCGGCAGGCGGTCGAAGGCGCGATCCTCGTAGATCGCAGCGGCGATGGATTGCACGGTCGGCGTGAGCCAAGCGGGATCGGCGGCGACGGGTCGGAAGGGATTGCCGAAGATGTCGCGGAGGAGATTGGATTGTTGGACAAACTCGGCATTCCGGGTTTCGAGCCCAAATTGGAAATGATATACATTCACTGCCGCTGAATCCGCTGCAAAACCAGTGGCAAGCGCTGCCCAACTCGAGGTATCTTGCGCGCAATTGAATGCATGACGAGAAAGAGCCGACTGGACAGCTAGCTCGGGGGTGAACTCGTCTGCACAACCATTAATTCTAGCGTATTGTTCACGACGCTCGCGACTGGTCGCGTTCCGATCTGCAAAGCGTTCTGCACATGAGAGCGCATTCCGTGTTGAATCTTCAGTGATTAAGTGGGATAGTCGATTGCAGCATCCGACACTGAACAATCTCAGTTTTCGTGCGCCGACTTTGTCCTTCAAACAATCCAACATCAATGAGGGGTCACCACGCCTCAACCACTCCTCTTCCGTCATCGTCATCCCTCCCCAGTTCACACCCCCGTCGCCAACCATTCCTTCAGCTTCGCCAGCCCCTCCGTGATCGTCGCTTCATTCGTGGCGAAGCTCATCCGCACGAACCCCTCGGCTCCGAAGGCGATCCCCGGCACCAGATTAACGTGCGCCCCTTCCAAGCAGGCGTTGCAGAACGAGATCGAATCGCTCACCGGTTTGCCGGCGAAGGTTTTGCCGAAGTACGCGGACACATCGAAGAAGGCGTAAAACGCCCCCTCGGGGACATGCAGCTTCACGCCCGGGATGGCTTGAAGCAGTTGGATCGTCAGTTGCCGGCGACCGGCGAATTCGAGGCGCATCTTCTCCACGGCCGGGCCGCTCTCCGGCGATTCGAGCGCCGTCACCATCGCGTACTGGCTCACGCTGCTCGGGCAGCTCGTCTCCTGGCTCTGGATCGTGTCCATCGCCTTCACCACGGCCACCGGGGCCACGGCCCAGCCGATGCGCCAGCCGGTCATCGCGTAGCTCTTGCTCGCCCCGCTGATCGTGATGGTGCGCTCGCGCAGTTCCGGCCGCAGCGTGACCACGCAGGTCGCCTTCACCCCGGCGAAGACGAGCTGTTCGTAGATTTCGTCGCTCAGGATGCAGCCGTCGGTGTTCGCCAGATAGACATCGACGAGCGCTTCGAGTTCCTCGCGCGTGTAGACGGTGCCGGTCGGGTTGCATGGGCTGTTGAGCATCAGCAGCCGCGTCCGCGGAGTGATGGCCGCCTTCAACTGCGCGGGGGTGATCTTGAAGCCAGATTCGAGCGTCGAATCGACGAGCACCGGGGTCGCGCCGGTCATCGCGACGAGGTCGGAGTAGCTCACCCAGTAGGGCGTCGGGATGATGACTTCGTCGCCGGTGCCGACGGTCGCGGCCAGGGCGTTGTGGATGGAATGCTTCGCCCCGTTCGAGACGATGACGTTCTCGGCTTTGCACGCGAAGCCGTAGGTGCGGCCGTACCACGCGGCGATGGCGTTCTTCAGTTCGGCGGTGCCGCCGGCGGGGGTGTAGTGCGTTTGGCCGTTCGCCATCGCTTCGTTCGCGGCGGCGCAGATGTGGGCCGGGGTGTTGAAATCGGGCTCGCCCAAACTGAAATCGTAGACCTTCACGCCGGTGGCCTTGAGCGCCTTCGCCTTGGCCCCGGCCGCGAGGGTGGCGCTGGGTTTGACGGACTCGGCGAGCTTGGAAATGCGGATCATCGGATACCGGGGAGCGCGGAAGGAGTCGAGTACGGAGACATCGTATCGGGGCCGGGTTCGGGTGCTAGCCGGACTCGGCGAACCTACGTCACCCTTTCAATTCTTTCCCGCTCCATTTGCGGGCCTTCCAGCCGTAGTCGGTGAAGCGGTACTCGAAGGTGCCGCCGACAAAGAAATCGATCTGGCCGAACATCGGGAAAAAATCCTACTCGGCGCCGTTCCACCAGGCGCCGCCGCAGATGTACCATACGCCGCGGTATTCGCAGCGGTCGAAGGTGTGCATGTGCCCGCTGAGGCGGCGAACAATTGACGGCGGTCGAGCATGGGGAGTGAACCTCGTGGCGACTTGAATGGATCCCCCACAATTTAGTCAGGTCCGCCCGGGTCCGGCAGGCGCAATCCGCATTCCCCTTCCAACCTTCACAACTTCCGCGCAGTTTCCGGGAATCGTTCGCCTTCGGCTAGGCGGGTGCCGCCCCGACCTTCGATACAACCCGCACTGGTTCTCGCGTCCGCTGCGGGGTGCTCCGAAATGCGTCGCTCGTCGATGTGCCTGCTGTTGGCCTGCTGGGCGGTGATCGGCTGCCGCACGACAACGGTCGCGCGAAAGCCGGACGATGTCGTGGC
>JAYVTJ010001078.1:0-4596 GCA_043774415.1 Fimbriiglobus sp.
AGCGCC
Organism: Fimbriiglobus sp.; assembly: GCA_043774415.1. Classification (GTDB taxonomy): domain Bacteria; phylum Planctomycetota; class Planctomycetia; order Gemmatales; family Gemmataceae; genus JALHQU01. The sequence goes on from JAYVTJ010001078.1 coordinate 7, forward strand.
GCAAGAAGCGCGATGCCCTGCAAATGCTCGAAAACCTGAAGCCCGGCGCGAAGGTCATCACCTCGTCCGGAATCGTCGGGAGTATCGTGAAAATCAAAGACGGCGGGACGGAAGTGATCATCCGCACCGAAGACACGAAGCTGTGCGTCCTCAAGAGCACGATCACCACGGTGGTCGGCGAAGAAACCGCGGAAGCCAAGAGCTAGTCTACCCATTCGAGCCGGGGCCGTGCCCACCGGCTTTTATCCGAGTACGCCATGCGCCCGAAATTCCTGTCCCGACTCATCCTCTGCCTCATCCCGACCCTCTTCGCCGCCGCCTTCGCGGGCTATGGCTTCTGGAAGGAGTCCGAGGGGCAAATCGGCTTCCGCCGCGGGATCGACCTCGCGGGCGGGACGATCCTCGTCTACGAAGTCGACCGCGAGCGCATGGACGACAAATCACAGGCGCGCGGCGAAGGCAAGCGCGAACTCACGAACGAAGATATCAAGCAGCTCGCCGAGAAGCTGAAGAAGCGGATCGACCCGACCGACTTGAAGAACGTCGTCGTCCGACCTATCGGCAACAGCCGCGTCGAAATCATCCTCCCCTTCGCGGGGAGCACCGGCGGCAACAAGGAAGCGGCGAACGCGGAGTTCGTCGAGGAAGTGCGCAGCCAGGTCAAACAGACCGGCGTCCTCGAATTCCGCATCCTCGCGAACCTCGACGACGACCGCGAAGGCGTCCAGGAAGCCCAGCGTATCCTCGACGCGCCGACGCCCGGCGACACGACCATCGCCGACCGGGCCAAGTCGGGCAAAGCCCCGCCCGCCCCCCCCGGCCAGTACAAGGTGAAGGCCGAAGGGGACGAGATCGACGTCCGCTACGAGTGGGTCGAACTCGGCACCGAGGAGCGCGAGAGCCTCGGACTCAGCAACGCCTACAAGGATAAATCGCCCCCGAAGAAGTTCGGCAAGGGCAGCCCGGCGTGGATGTATCCCGTCCTCGCCGCGCAGCGGAATCGCACATACGTCTCGGGCGGCCGCGGCAAGTCGGGGCAGAGCGTCACGTCGCTGCTCTACAGCCGCGAATTCACGAAGCTCGCGCAGACGAAGGACGACAAAGACAAGGCGGTCGAGTACTTCGTCCTGACCCGCGTCTCCACGGCCGACAACGTCCGCGTCGTCGGCGATGTCCGGATCAAAGCGAACTCGTCGGAGCGCGACGGCGAACCGGCCGTGAGCTTCGAATTCGTCACGCCGACCGGGTCGAAAGCCTTCCGCGAAATGACCGAGCGCAACAAGCCGACCGACTCCCGGCTCCGCAGCCTCGCCATCATCATGGACGACCGCATCGTCTCGGCCCCGACGCTCAACGCGGTTCTCAGCGGCAGCGGTAGCATCAGCGGTAACTTCACGCAGAAGAGCGTCAACCAGCTCGTCAACATCCTGCGTTCGGGGAATCTGAACGCGGAACTCAAGCCCGACCCCGTGAGCGAGAACACCGTCGGGGCGACCCTCGGCGAATCGACGATCCGCAAGGGGCTGATCTCGGTCTTCGCCTCGTTCGCGGCCGTGCTGCTTTTCATGGTCTACTACTACCGCTTCGCCGGCCTCGTCGCCTGCGTCGCCCTGTTCGCCAACCTGCTGATGACCATCGGCTTCATGGTCGCCGTGAATGCCGCGTTCACGCTCCCCGGCCTCGCGGGCCTCGTGCTCATGCTCGGCATGGCCGTGGACGCCAACGTGCTCATCTACGAGCGCATCCGCGAAGAGCGCGAGAAGGGGGCCACGCTGCTCGGGGCCATCCGCAACGGCTACGACCGCGCCCTGCCGACCATCATCGACACCCACCTCACGAGCATCTTCACGGCCATCGTGATGTACACCTTCGGCAACGACAGCCTGAAGGGTTTCAGCGTCAGCCTCACCGTCGGCCTCGTCATCAGCCTCTTCACCTCGCTGTTCATGACCCGGCTGATGTTCGACTACTCGATGCACCGCAAGTGGGTCACGAAGCTCCAGATGAAGCGGCTCTTCGCCCGGCCGAGCTTCGACTTCATGAAGATCCGCAACAAGATGTTCGCCCTCACCGCCGGCCTCACGGTCCTCGGGCTCGTCCTCTTCCTGCTCCGCGGGGAGAAGGTGCTGAACGTGGACTTCACCCAGGGCACCGCGTACGGCGGTCGCCTCGAAGATGGTCAGGAGCGGTCGCTCGGCGGCACCGGCGGCAAGCTCGGCATGGTCGAACTGCTCGGCGAAGATCGCCAGAAGCAGCGGCTGAATGTCCGAGAAGTCGTGCCGATGTCGTTCACCAGCACCGACGATTCGACGGGCGAAGTGAAGACCGCCGAGAACATCTACAAGATCGTCTACCAGGAACCCGACGGGAAGGTCACCGAGGAGAAGGTGACGCTGACGAATCGGCCCGAGGGGGCCGACGATGCCGCGCGGCTGGCGAACGTCAAGGCGAGGGCTTCGGCCCTTCCGGACGCGTCTGTCGAGCAGGTCTTCCTCAAGGGGGACAGCTTCGACGGCCACAAGGCCCGCAGCTTCACGGTGCGGACCACCGAGAAGGAGCCGGAACTCGTGCAGATCATGCTCGACCGACTCCTGCGCGACGAGGGATCGAACGCGCCGCTGCTGGCGAGTACGAAGTTCACGGGCGAACCCAAATTCTTCAACGGCCTGCGCAAGGATGCGGCCGGGGCCGAGAAGTACGTGTTCACGGCGACGCTGACCTTCGACCAGCCGACGTCGCCCGGCTACCTCCGCCGGTTCGTCGAACGCGAACTCAAGCTCGGCAACCGCATCCCCGCCGCCGGCTCCGCGACGGCCCTCACCGCGACCGGCGTCAAGACGCTGGTGCCCGAGGGTGCGAGTAAGGAAGAGAAAGAGAGCAAAGAAGCGGCGGCATCGCTCGAAGAGCGCACCGGGCGGTTCTCGACGATTGTGCTCGACCTCACCGACAACACCGAATTCCGTGCGGCACTCGATCCGAAGGCCAAACCCGAGCGGAAGAAGGAGGACGAAGACGCCCTCCGGAAGATCCTCGGCGAAGCGCAGAAGTCGTTCGAGGCGCGGCCGCTGCCCGAACGCCTCGAAGTGTTCGACCCCGCCCTCGCGGCCGACACCCGCAACTCCGCGCTCAAGGCCGTGGCGCTGAGCTGGCTCGCGGTGCTCGCCTTCCTCTGGTTCCGCTTCGGCAGTTGGCAGTTCGGCCTCTCGGCCGTCATCTGCCAGATCCACGACCTCTGCTTCACCCTCGGGGCCATCGCCGTCTGCCACTACCTGCACGACACGACGATCGGCCACTACCTCGGGCTGCAGGACTTCAAGATCGATCTCACGGCTGTGGCCGCGCTGCTGACGCTCGTCGGCTACTCAGTGAACGACACCATCGTGGTGTTCGACCGCATCCGCGAAGTCCGCGGCAAGTCGGCGGCGCTGACCCCGCAGATGATCAACGACAGCGTGAACCAGACCCTCAGCCGGACGGTGCTCGCGAGCCTCACGGTGTTCCTCGTGGTCGGCGTGCTCTACTTCGCGGGCGGCGAAGGGGTCCACCTCTTCGCATTCGTCATGGTCGTCGGCGTGATCGTCGGGACCTTCTCGTCGATCTACATCGCCAGCCCGCTGCTGCTGTTCTTCGGCGAAGGTCACGCCGCAACTCTGAAAGCCGCGTCCGCGCCGCCGCTGAGCCTCAGCGCCACGGCTCCTTCTGCCGTCGGAGATTGATCTCAAGAAGACGGTACGCGGAATGAGACAGGATGAAGAGGATCTGAGAAGACTGTTTTCTTCGGATCCTCTTCATCCTGTCTCATTCCGCGTCATCCGCGTCCCGTCTTTGCGCTCTCATTCAAGATGGGCAAACTCTGCGGCCGATAACGGTTGTGCGGCTCTTCCCGCGCCCGTGTCGCTCCGGATTGCGCCCATGCGTGGATTGGCTTCATTTCTGTCACTCGCGCTGCTGCTCTCCGGCGCGGGCTGTTCGCGGCAGAAGTTCCGCCAGCGGGCCGACCGCGATGTGTCGGGACTGCTGACGCAGAAGAACGTCCTGCCGAATGCCCCGATCGAGAACTGGCACGTCTACCCCGATGCCCGCGCCCGCTTCGCCGACCCGACCAAGCCCGACCGACCGCCCTTTCCGCCCGACGACGAGATGGCGAAAGCCCTCTCGCCCAATCCGCAGCGGCCCGGCAAAGCCGGCATCGCCCGCGTCGAGGGAGACGGGTTCCTGAACGATATCATCACGTGGGACGCGGCGAACCGTGCGGAGATGCCGCCCGAGCTTCCGCCCGCCATTCCGACCGTCGATCCGACGGCCTATGCGTTGAAGTCCGACGAGAAGACGTACCGCTTGAAGCTCGATCAGGCGCTCGAACTCGCGATCTACAACAGCCGCGAATTCCAGGATCGCCGCGAAGACCTCTACCTCGCGGCGCTGCCGGTGTCGCTCGAGCGCTACCAGTTCTCGGCGCAGGCGTTCGCCTCCGAGCGGATCATCCGCGAGTACGCCGGCATCGACCGGCCCGATGCCGGCAACCGCTGGAACATCTCCACCGATGCCGGCTTCACGCGCAAGTTCGCCACGGGCGCGACCCTGCTCGTG
>JAYVTJ010001079.1:0-2806 GCA_043774415.1 Fimbriiglobus sp.
GCGCAGCATCTTCGTCGAAGTGCGCCGAGCTGCCTAAATCGAGTGGAAAAACGCGTCATACTACTTGACCGATAAATGCATTAGCACACCATTTTGGCCGAAGATACGATCCGGATCCCAATGTCGGACGATGCCGAGTCCAGACGTCGTCACAGCGGCTTTTGGATACGGTGCGACCGTGCCTTGGCCGGGCCCGGCGTACGGTGAAATCACCGAGCGTCCACAGCCGCGATCGCGCGTGGACCGACTTCGAGGCGAGGCTCGGGCAAAGTCGGCACCGGCTATAGGAATCCAGCCTAAATTCGCGTCCGAAACGCGTCATACTACATGACGGGAAATACTATCCTTCGCGGAAGTCGAAGAGCGGCACGTCACGGAAATATATCCCTCGCTCAACGCGGTTTCGCCGGTTCACTTCGCCGATCGGAGCGGCGCAGTATGGTTGCCGAACTCCACGATGATCGGGTATCGATCCCGTACTCGAACGCGAAATCGCCAGCGATGACGTTCCCCGTCAAAATGGCCGATCGCCTTCCGATCCCGCATTTGCAATCTCCACCCATTTCCCGAGGCACAAATGGCAGCACAAACAGGTCCGCATCCGGTGGGCGGACTGGGACGACTCCGTCGACGAGTTGCTGGCCCCGCTCATCCTGGCGATCTGGAAGGCGGACATCGGGACTTACATGTCGTGCCAAGAAGGCTACAACGGCTACGTCTGGCTCTGTTTCGATTGCCCGGCCGAAGCGGCCCGATTCCTGAACGTCGTCTCCGAGTACGAAAGCGGCGCCGATAGCTTTTACCGGAGGATGATCGGGCGCGCACCGGGCGACCTTCAAAATTGGCGGTTCGAAGTGTTCGTCGAGGATTTCGACGACGCCGAAGACGGCGGGGGAGCGCCGCCCGAGTTGCCTCTGGAACTCCACGTGTCGATCCGGTTTCCCCTGGCCGATCTCCCGCGCGTGCTGGCGCGATTCGAGGCGCACGGCCGGTGATAGGACCGAGCGCGAAAAGAGAAATTCGCAGCTACGGGAGCGCAACCCGACTGCGGGATCACGATGGAGAATGGGATCCCGCCACATCTTCGCGTCCCGCGACCGCCGCGTTCAATCGCCGCGTTCCGGACAGCGTGCGAGAGTCGGCCGTCTCCCCGAAACGTCGGCTTTCTCACGCTCCCAAGATGCTTGTCATCGACTGCAGTATCGCTGTTGCCATCGATCCCCACCTCCTTTCGGAGAAAGAGATGTCTTTGACACGCCCAACACCTGTACCGTCCTGCAGCGGCGAACGAACCTCGAGCCCCTCCTACGACCGCCTCTCGAAGGAGCAAATCGCGTTCGCATTCCTGCTGGGCAGTTTGTTCGCCGATCGCTGGATTCTGGAGGCCTCTCATCGTCCCGGAACGCTCTCCGGCCGACCGACTGAAGACGATGCTCATTCGAATTGATTCTGTATGGCTACCGCCTCGAAGATTGCCCGCGAAACGGAGGCTTCGCCGGACGCCTTGCAGCCTCGGCAGTCGTACGTCAAACGGATGGGATCGTCGTTGACATTCGAATTCCCGGCGAGGGTCACCTTCCACACCGGTGAAAGTTCGCAACCGCACCTCAGGCCATCGCGGTGCAGCGCAGTCGAAACGATCTCGGAAAAGTGATCGGTGATCTCAGGCAGAGCGATTTCATCGGCATCACCTGACCTTCGGACCGATTTGCCAGGGGTCATCTGAGCGTATGTGCGATCGTCCGCGCGCTTCAGGCGAGCCATTCGTCCATACCAGTCGAGTAGGCGCAACGCTACGCCGATGGCCTCGGAGTCATCGGGGGTCCGAAGCAATTCATCGCGGGCTTCGCCGAGGAACTCGAACCGATCCTCCAGCAAGACGAGCGAGAGGCCGCCCCAGTATCTGCGAGGCGCGTAAAGCACATCGAGAAGCTGCTGCTCACCACCGTTGAGGGGTTCGGGCAGACCCGCCGAGAAGTCGCGAATCAGGCGATGAACGCAGTCGCCCGCGAAACGGAATGACCGGTAGGTCAGATCGACCAAGCCCTGGGTGACCTCCGCGCGCGACAATTTGATGCCCGACTTCTGCTTGCTGATGGCATGGACGATGTTGGCGTTGTTATTCAAAAACCAGCGACCGAACGCTTCGTCGTCGTTCCCTTTATTATGGCGTTCGATCGCCGTCAGGAATCGCTCTTCGACGGCCGACTGTTTGCCGGAATCCAAGGGCTTTTCGAGCGGATCGGAATCGAAAATCGCCATGCGGATCAAGTGACCGGCGCCGGCTTCGCTCAATCGAATCAGCGGGTAGGGATTGAGGCGGGCCGCGGCATACAAGCCACGCTGGATGCACTCCGCCTCGGACGTGGGACCGGTGCCGTCCGCAAAGCGCAGACCCTCTTCGATCAATCGGGTGGGGGACCACCTCGTCCCAGCTCCTGAACGATCGAGGCCGACATCTTCCGGCAATGCGAAAGGGGCCTTCGGATCGAACGCGCCGTCCTTACGGATCTCGAGGGCAGATTTCTGCTTGAAGTTCCTGTCCAAGTACTCCGAAAAAAGGAATTTTCGTTGCAGGATGAGCCGCATCGCGTGGTAGCTGAAGCTCTGTTCGCGCGTGAGTTCGCCGTCGGCCTGGAGGAGGGCCATGCCCGCGAGCGAGGCTCGGAGCAGAAAAACTTGCAAATCTCCCTCGGGCCTGAAGCGGCGGAATCCGTCGCTGGCCCAGATCGCCCTCATCGTGATTTGGAAGCCTGGGGGGAGGTTGCCGCACCCCTCCATCCGCGGCGACCACGTGTAGGTCTGC
>JAYVTJ010001080.1:0-10054 GCA_043774415.1 Fimbriiglobus sp.
AGGTGCTGTATGACCATTGTTTCCCCGGATCGGCCGGTCGTCGAACTCATCCCAGTCTCATTGCCTAGCCACGTACACCCGCTGAAGCCAGTTCCCAGCAAGCGGTCCGGCAGGCTCCTGACCTCCATCATTCTCGTCGTTACGGGGGTCGTCGCCGGTGTGGTCAGCACCCGTCAGTTCGCGCCCGGCCCCACTATCGCGGACAAGTCAACGGTTCCGAATTCAGAAAAAGGGACAACTCCGGACGACGGAATTGTGACATTCGGGCCGGACAAGCAGGCGGCGGCCGGCGTCGAGGTTCTGTCGGTGTCTCCAGAGCCACTCGTATCGCGGGTCTGGCGGACGGGCCGGGTGGCGCTGCACGACGACCGTCTGGCGCACGTCTGTCCGCAGGCCGAGGGCGTGGTGTGGGATGTCCCAACGCGGCTCGGTCAGACGGTAGCGGCTGGTGAAACTCTGGTCGTCATCGACTGTCGCGAACTGGGTCAGGCGAAACTGGAGACCTACAAGGCCAAGCTGGCCTTAGCCGCTGAGCGAGAACTGGCCCTTCGAACCCGCACGACCATGGCCAATGCGGATGAGTTGCTCAAACTGCTGTCAGCCGACGCGCCGCTCTCCGACATCGAGAAGCGGATGGTCGACAAGCCGATCGGCGACTGGAGGCAGCAATTGCTCGGAGCGTACACGCGGCGGAACCAATTGCGGACACAGCTTGCTTTGCAACTTTCCTCCGGTGGGGCGGTATCGGAATCGAACCTCCGCAAGACCGAAGCCGAATCGGAGACGGCCGGTGCGATGTACACCTCGCTGGTGGAAGAACTCCGTTTCCAAGTGAAGAACCAGGTGCGGCAAGCGGAATTGAAGTTGAAGGACGCCGAAGCCGCATTCGATGTGGCCAAAGCCAAACTGTTGCTCTTCGGCCTATCGGCCGGAGCCGTTGAACGACTCGACCCGATCTCGGAAGGATCGGCGGCATCCCACTTGAAAGTGAAGGCCCCGTTCGCCGGGACCGTGGTCGAGAAGCACGCGGTCCGATCCGAGAGGGTCGATCCGAAGACCCAGATGTTCATCCTCGCCGACCTGTCAGCGGTCTGGGTTCAGGCCGATGTGTTCGAGTCCGATCTACCCTTGGTCCGCGGGGCCAAAGGCCGCACGGTGGTGTTCCGGTCGGTCGCGGCCGGGGTGGCTGAGCGTCCCGCACGCATCGTCTATGCCGGAGACCTTATCGACAAGTCCTCTCGAGCTCTGACGCTGACAGCCGAAGCGGACAACGCCGATCGACTCCTCAAGCCGGGCATGTTCGTCGAAGTCGGATTCGATGCCGGGGACCCGACACCCGCCCTGCAAATTCCAGCGAGCGCCGTCCTGCGGCACGAGAACAAGCCGTTCGTTTTCGTGCAGACTTCCGACGATCGGTTTCGGCGGGCTGACCTCACGCTCGGCCGCATTGCCGGGGAGCGGGTCGAAGTCACCGCCGGCCTCGCGACGGGCGACCGAGTCGTCGTCCGCGGCGGGTTCGTCCTCAAGTCCGAACTGCTCAAAGACCTACTGGCGGGGGAGTAATCGGTATGCTCACGAAACTCATCGATTTCGCCCTGGCTAACCGGTTCCTGGTATTCCTCGGAACCCTGCTGCTGTTGGCCGCCGGCATGTACGCCGCCAGTCGGCTTCCGGTCGATGCCGTGCCTGACGTGACGAACGTCCAAGTTCAGGTGATGACCACCGCCCCGGCCCTCGGCCCGCTGGAAGTCGAGCAGGCGATAACAATCCCCGTCGAAGCGGCCATGAGCGGGATGCCGCGAGTGGAAGAGATCCGCTCTGTGTCCCAGTTCGGCCTGTCCGTCGTCACGGTCGTGTTCGAGGAGGGGACGGACATCTTCTGGGCGCGTCAGCAGGTGAACGAGAGGCTTCAGGAAGCGAGAGAGAAGATCCCGCCCGGAATACCAGCCCCCAAACCGGGGCCGATCGCCACAGGCCTCGGCGAGATTTACCAGTTCGAAGTCCGGAACAAACCGGGCTACTCGCACTCGCTGATGAAGTTACGCGAGGTTTTGGATTGGCAGATCGCCCCCCAACTGCGGGGCGTTCCCGGGGTGATCGAAGTCAACGCCAATGGAGGCGAACTCCGTTCGTTCGAGGTGCGGCCTGACCCCGACAAAATGCGGGAGTTCAACATCCCGCTCTCGAAACTGTTCGAGGCGCTCCAGCAGAACAACGCCAACGAGGGAGGAGGGTATCTGCTCCTCAAGTCCCAGGAGCAGCGAATCGTCCGCGGCGAGGGGCTGATCCGCACGCTGGACGACATCCGCAACGTGGTGCTGGATACCCGCGGAGACGGTACTCCAGTGTACGTCCGCCAAGTCGCCGACGTGCAGTTCGCCCCGGTTATCCGGCAGGGGGCCGTGACTCGCGACGGTCGCGGCGAAGGGGTTGTCGGCATCGTCATGCTGCTGGCCGGAGAGAACTCCCGCGATGTCGCAATGTGCAGCAAAGCGAAGATGGAAGAGATCAAGAAGACACTCCCGGACGGGGTGGAAGTGGATGTGGTCTACGACCGTACCCAACTGGTCGAACGGACGGTGCAAACACTCGAGCACAACCTACTGGAAGGCGGAGCGCTGGTGGTGGTCGTCCTTCTCGTCCTACTCGGCAGTTTCCGGGCCGGACTGATCGTGGCGCTAGCGGTGCCGCTCGCGATGGCCGGGGCCTTCGTAGGCATGTGGTGCGCCAACTTGTCCGGCAATTTGATGAGCCTGGGGGCGATCGATTTCGGGCTGATCGTAGACGGGAGCGTGGTGCTCATCGAGAATGTGGTCCGCAGGGTGGCCGAACACCGACACCACCACAAAGTGGCGAAGGCACCGGCCGAAGTGATCCGCCACGCTTGCGTCGAGGTGGCTCGGCCCGTTGTCTTCGGGATTGGGATCATCCTACTCGTCTACTTGCCCATCCTCTCTCTCCGTGGGGTCGAGGGGAAGATGTTCAAGCCGATGGCGCTGACCGTCATCTTCGCCCTGCTCTCGTCCCTGGCGCTGGCGCTACTCCTCATGCCGGTCTTGGCGTCGGTATTCTTGAGGAGCGTCTCCGAAACCGAGCCGTTCCTCATCCGCCGGGCGAAGGCGGTGTACAGCCCTCTGCTGCGGCTCGCGGTTCGCCAGCCGACGTTGATCTTGATCGCCTCGGCCGTTGTATTCGGGCTGAGCATCTGGACTGCCGGAAGAATGGGAGCGGTGTTCATACCGAAGTTGGACGAGGGGTCGGTCGCCATCCAGGCGACCCGCCTGCCCAGCGCCTCGCTCGAAACGTCTGTCGCCATGACCACCCAGATCGAGAAGTGTTTGATGCAGATGCCCGAGGTCGAGAGCGTGGTGAGCAAGAGCGGACGGCCGGAAATCGCCAACGACCCGATGACGATAAATCTGACGGACGTGATCGTCTCCCTCAAACCGCGCGACACTTGGCGCTTCGCTCGCAAGGAAGACCTCGTGAAAGCGATGGAAGAGTTGCTCGCACGCGAAGTTCCCGGGCAAGCCTACGCTTTTTCCCAGCCTATCGAACTGCGGGTGGCGGAGCTGATCGCCGGGGTGAAGTCGGATGTAGGCATCAGCGTCTACGGGGATGACCTCGACACCTTGCGGGCGACCGCCGAACAAGTTGCGGCGGTGATCGGCAAAGTCCCGGGGGCGGCCGACGTGGCGGTCGAACAGACGGGCGGCTTGCCCTATCTCCGGGTCATCTTGAACCGGGAGGCGCTGGCCCGGCACGGGATCAACGCCCGCACCGTCCTCGACGCGGTGGCGTCTATTGGCGGGAAGGAAGTCGGCCAGGTGTTCGAGGGACAGAGACGGTTCCCTCTCCAGGTGCGGTTCGCGACGGAGGTCCGGGAAGACCTCGATCGGTTGAAACGGATTCCCGTCGCCGACTCTCGGGGAGGCTACATCCCCCTCGAACAGTTGGCCGAGTTGCGCTACGAGGACGGCCCGGCCCAAATCAGCCGGGACGCCATCCGCCGACGGGCCGTCGTCTCCTGCAACGTACGGGGCCGCGACCTGGCCGGGTTCGTGGCCGAAGCGCAGAAGGCGGTCGATACGAAGGTCAAATTACCGACCGGATACACGGTCGCTTGGGGCGGACAGTTCAAAAACTTGCAAGAAGCGACGAAGCGGCTGTCGGTGGCCGTGCCCGTCGCTCTTCTCCTCATCTTTGTCCTTCTTCACTCGACGTTCGGCTCGACCAAACTCGCTGCGCTCATCTTCCTGAACGTGCCGCTAGCCGCGTCCGGCGGCGTGTTCGCTCTGTGGCTGCGGGGGATGGACTTCTCCATCTCGGCCGGGGTCGGTTTCATCGCGCTGTTCGGGGTGGCGGTCCTCAACGGTGTTGTGCTGGTCACGTACATCGTCGAGTTGCGGAAGTCCGGGCTGCCCGTCCGCGACGCATCCATCGAGGGGGCGATGATCCGTATCCGTCCGGTACTCATGACAGCGCTGGTCGCCACCCTCGGGTTTTTGCCGATGGCGTTCTCGAACGGGGCCGGGGCCGAAGTGCAAATGCCGCTCGCCACGGTGGTGATCGGCGGACTGGTCACGTCCACCCTGCTAACACTGTTCGTCATTCCGGCCGTTTACCGCTGGTTCGACCCCTACGCGGAGCCTACTACCGCTTTGTCCGGTTGAGGGCCGTGGGACCGGCAGACTTCTTCCTCCCAGCCGGCCGCGTTCGACTCGGCATCGCGCGGGGGTCGCAGGCTCACGACGGTGCGGCAAAGGTGCTCGGACAGTACCCGGTCGAGCCCGGCCGGGGTCAGTTGTCCGCTCCGGTAGAGGACCCCTTCTTCGACGACTCCGAAATTGCGGAGGGGGCCGGCCGCAGCGCCGCGTACGCGACCCAAATGAGGGCAGCGGAGAATGCCGCGACAACTGCGACCGCCGCGATCCATGCCGTCCGCTTACGCTTGAGATTCATCCTGCCGACTCCGAAACCTGTTAACCCGTCTGTCGTTATAAGCTGTTCCTCTCGGGGTCCGAGAGGAAACGGGTCGGTAACTCCGAGGGGTGTGTTAACCGGAGAGTCAGAGAGTTTTTCGGCCAAACGACCTCTCGGCGACCCGAAATCGGGGTGTTCCTCTCGGGACCCCTTCGGTCTCTCTCGAAACGGAGAGTTTTCGTCCGCACCGCTAAAAGTGCCCAAGTCCTGCGGGCAAAGGGGATAAACGAAGAAAGCCGAGAGGAATGCCCTCCCGGCGTTTTCTGTTTACCCACGGGTCGGCTAAAGTGGTGAATCGTCGGCGAGAGCTCCCCGGGAGGGATCCGAACGCCCGCCCCGCCGGTTGACACTCGGCGCCCGATCCGCGTGTCCGATAGCTAAGAAAAAGTTCCCGGTGGGCCCGCCGCAGGGCGCCCCCACCGGGAGTCGGACGATTCGGTTTCGCGTGCGAATTCACCGGACTTCGGATTCCGATCGGAACTCCGGTCGGCTGCGTTTCCTGCGGGTCGGGCCCGGCGATCCCGCGGTCGGGGCATCGACCGGCCCGCTCCCATTCTCTCTCACCCGACCGCTTTTCCGTCCGCCGCGGCGTACTCGTCCCTCATGCCGAGCCAGGGCCGCCAGAGCGGCGCCGTCATCACGGCCGCGGCCGTGAGCAGCCCGACGGCGGCGCCGCCGACGAGGGCGGCGACGAGGGGATCGCCGAGGCCGCAGGCGAGCCCGGCGACGACGGCGGCGAGGGCGCCCCAGCGGCCGGCGCGGCGATCCCCGCGGACGAGGGCGATCCCGAAGCGGGCGAGCGACACCGTCGTCACGGCCGCGCGGACGAGCCGGCCGACGACCGTTCCGGCGACGGGGGCCACCCGCCGGGCCACCGCGGCGCGGAGGCACCGGGCCGCCGAGGCGACTTCCGCCCGGAACCGCGCCCAGCGGCTCGGCCGGGCCGGCGGTGCGACGACCGCAGGCAGCATCAGCGGGACGATCTCCGCCCGGTCGCGCGCCATCTGGGCCGCTTGGACGGCTTGGACCGCGAGCACTTCGCGGACGGCGGCCGCGACGGCGTCGCGGACCACGGCGCCCACGGAGGCGGCGACGGCGTCGCTCACGGCGCCCTGCAGGGCCTCGGCGAAGCCGTCGAGGATCGTGTCGAGCCGATCGAGCTGGTGGGACAGGGACTTCTGGACCCGGCCGTTCCGGCTCGGGGCTTGCATCGTGGTCATGGATCGACTCCGGATAAGTGGGGAAGCAGAGCGGACTCGGTCGCCGGCTCGGGCCGGGGCCGCGGCGCGACCCCGGGGCTCACGGGCACGGAGTCCGCTCGGGGGGTCAGCCGAGCAGCAGGACGGCGGCGCTCAGGAGCGAGGCCGCGGTGGTCAGGGCCGGATTGGCGCCGCGGCGCGGCAGCCACCAGGCGAGGCCGTTGAGGCCGGCCACGAGGGCCACCTTCCACCAGCACTGCGCCGGGGGTGCCGGGAGAAGCTCGGGCTCCTCCGGCTCTTCGGGTTCATCGCGATCGTCGTCGGGGTCACCTTCGATCTCGCCGTCGGGATCGAAGTCGTCGGAGTGCCAGCGCGGCGCGGGGGCCGGAGCGGGCGCTTGGGCGGGGGGCTGCCAGCGGCCGATCAGCTCGGACAGGGCGCCTTCGGCGGCCTCGGCGGCCGTGCGGCCGACCGCTTCGACGATGCCGCGGCGGATCTCGTCGCGGACGAGTCCGAGCCGGGCCGTCAGCCGGGCGATCCAGTCGGCGATGAAGCCGCGGCGGGAGCGGGTTGCGAACATGGGAGTGCCTCATCGGGTTGTCGGGGAGCGGGCCGCCAGCAGGTGCGGCAGCGGTCGCAGGTCATCGGGGCGTCCCGGGGGAGGCCGTCCTCGGCCGGGCAGACCGGGACGCCGCCGATATCGGCCAGCGGGATGCGGCGGAGATGCCCGACGCGGAAGACGAGATCGGCCTCCGGCGGCGGGGGATCGTCCGCCCCGGTCATGAGCCAGGCGATGCGGACCTCCGGCGGCCGCTCGGCCGGGACACCGGTGTCGCGGTCGTAGGAGAACCAGAGCCGGCAGTTCGGCTCCCGGGCGAGTTCGTCGAGCACGGTGCAGATAGCGGGGATCCGCCAGGCCCGGGTGTAGGCGTAGAACCGCACTTTGGGCCGCCGCCGGATCACCTCCAGCCACTTCGCGGCGTACTCCGCGGAGTAGAACTCGCCGCCCGTGTGGATGCGGACGACCCGGACCCCGTTCAGGCTCAGGAAGGCCCGCACCCGCACCCCGAAGTCGCGCCGCCGCGTCAGCGCGAGGTTCTTCCGGTAGCGAACAGCCGCCCGCTTGCGGTAGGCCTCCATCCGGACGGCGTAGCAGTGCCGGGCGCAGGTCGGGGTGAGCCCGACGCAGACGCCCGCGGAGCCCGAGGGGAGCGCGAAGCCCCAGATCCGCGCGCCCCCGAGCTTTTTGTTGCCGGGGGTCAGCATGGTGCTCCTCAGGCTTCGCTCACGGTGAGTTCGCCCGCGAGCAGGTTGAAGGTCTGGTCGGGGAACACCGGCAGGCCCCGGAGCCAGCGGGCGAACTGCCCCACCATGAGTCCCGCCGCGATGCTCGCGGCGTAGATCGTCGACTTCGCCGTGCAGCTCCCCGCGAAGGCCTCGCTCGCCGCGAACAGGCTCCTCGGATAGACGGAGTCCGTCCCCGGCCGCCCCGAGGCGAGTACGCGGATCACTTCGGCGGCCATGCGGCCGTCGGCGAGGAAGCCCGCGAGGGCCCCGACCCCGCGCCAGATCCGGGCCCGCGTCTCGATGGCGTCGACGCAGACGAAGACGGCGTGCTCCTTCTCCCGGGGCCAGTCCTTGACCGCGGAACTGCGGAAGCGCTCGGCGCGGGCGTGGAGTTCCAAGCGGGGGAACTGCTCGTGGCAGACGTTGGCGACGGCGTGCACCTTGGGGGTGCCGACGTCGGACTCCCAGAAGCCCTGCACGGCGAGGTTCTCGACGGCGACGCCGTCGGGGTCGTAGAGCGTCATGGCGGGGACGCCGGTGGCGGCGAGCTGCAGGGCCACGGCCCGGCCGATGGAGCCGACGCCGACGACGACGGCGTGGCAGCGGGCCAGGGCCTGCGGCGGGACGAGGTCGCGCTGGCGGATGTCGCGCCTGTCGAATTCAGCGGAGGACATGGAGGATCTCCTCGAAGGGGTCGCGGAAGCGGAACTCGCGGTCGCCGCTGCCGAAGGGGATGAGCGCGGGCGGGGCGACCTCGACGAGGGCGAAGTCCCCCTGCCAGCGGAGGAGGGCTTCGCCGAGGGCGTCGGCCTCCAAAGGCCAGAGGGACCAGTCGACGGCGACCGGCAGTTCGAGATCGCCGCCGGGGCCGGCCGCGAAGCGCAGCCGGGCCGAGGTCCGGCCCGTCCGGCCCAGGATGCCCATGATCGCCCAGTCGCAGCCCCCGAAGGCGCCGGCGAAGGTGGCCTCGTCGGGCCCGCTCGGGACGACCGAGGCGCCGGGGTGGGTGTGCAGCCAGATGCGGGCGAAGCGGGCCGGGGCGACCCCGGCGTCGGTCATGCGGTCGAAGAGGTCGGCGACGGCCGCGTCGTCGAACGCCACGGTGACCTCCGTGGCGCGCTGGCGGACGACGAGCAGCTCCTCGACGCGGAGGGGGTCGCCGTCGGCCGAGAGTCCGAAGGCGGCGACTTCGGTGGGGCCGGCGTGGCAGAGGTACTGCCACTGGAGCCAGGCCAGCGGTGAGAAGACCAGGGGCCGGGGGTCATCCGGCCGGGACCGCGAGCCGCGATCCGGGGACTGCGGGGATCGCGGTCGGAGCATCGTCTTCGGCATCGGCGTCGGATTCATCGTCGGTGTCATCATGGGAGTCCTCGGTGAGGCAGTCGGGGCAGAGGCGGCGGGGGTTGTCGAGCGTCCGCCGCGGGGAGCGGCCGGCGCAGATGCCGAGGCAGGCCGGGCAGAGCATCCGGTCGGGGGCGACCTCTTCGAGGCAGTTCGGGCAGCAGGAGTCGAGGCAGACCGCGCAGGTCTCGAGGCACTCGCCGCAGCGCTCCGACTCGCAGCCCGCGCAGCAGCGCGAGCACTCCCCGCAGAGGTCGCTGTCGCAGGCGCTGCACGAATACCGCTCGTCGGGGTCGCGGCGGCGACCGCAGTCGGAGCAGGGGGTCGACTCCCACTCATCGAGGGGCACGAAGGGGGAGCGCGGGTTGTAGGTCCGCAGCACCGAGCGCAGGAGGACGAAGGCGTCGCCGAGGCGCCCGGCCGCGAGGGCCCGCTCGACGGGACTCTGGGCATCGCCGGGGCAGATCCGCTCGTCCCGGACGTGGGGGTGGGTCACGTCGGGCTTGCCCGAGGCGCAGTGCGGTTCGAGGGCCCGCACGGCGATCAACCCCGGGCCGGGGTTCGAGCCGATCTCCTTCCAGGGGAGTTCGAGCGCGAAGCGGCCGAGGTCGACCCCCTTCAGGACGATCGGCTCCGTGACGGCGCGCAAGAGGGACCCCTTCCAGTCGACTTCGAGCCCGTCGAACTCGTCGTCGAGCTGGCGGAGTTCCGCGAGCCAGTCGGCGAGGTCGGGGGGCGGCAGCGGCACCGCGCAGTCGAGCCGAAGCCCCTCGACGCAGCGGCGGAGATCTTCGAGCTCGCGGAGCAGTTCGCGCTGCAGCCGCGGGGCGACGAGGGTCAGCGACCGATCCCGGGCGAAGCGGAGGCGGCGGCCGGCCCGGCGGACCGCGGCGACGCGCGCCTCGAAGTCGGCCGGGTCGTCGTCGGGGGGTCCGCCGCGGCCGGCCCACGCGGACTGCAGGCGGGCCGCGAGCCGCAGGAGCAGCGGCAGGGGGAGCATGGGGTCCTCCGGGAAACGGAGCGACCCCGGCCGAACGCGTCGGCCGGGGTCGCGGGGAGTGCGGGGCGGGGAGACGGCTACGCGGCCGCCCCTTCGATCTTCGTGGGGGTGAAGGAGACGCGGTCGTTCGGCTGGAGGACCTGGTCGGCCCCGGCCGGGAGGCGGTTGACGCGGATCAGGTAGTCGGCCGCTTTGCGGCCCGGCATCCGCTCGGCGAAGAGTCCGGCGACGGTCGTGCCCTCGG
>JAYVTJ010001081.1:0-1838 GCA_043774415.1 Fimbriiglobus sp.
AGCTGGCCTACCGCGCCCAGAAGAAGGCGGGCTACGAAGCTGACAAGTGGGAGATTCTCGTCGTCAATGTGAAGGAAGATGGCACGTTCGACGGGAAGCCGAAGAGTCGGACGGATAAGCTCTTCTCGAGTGGCCGCGACCTCGTGGAGGTCGATCTCTCTGTGAGCGAGTTCGCTTGGAAGACCGACGACACACTCGCGTTCATCGCGGATGCCAACGGCCGGGCGTTCATCTACTACGTCGGCCCGACCGGCTTCAAGAAGGAACCGCTGGCGTTCGGTTCGCCCCTCGGCGTCTGCTTCTCGAAGGACGGGAATGCGGCCGCCTTCGCGCACGTCTCAATGACGGCGCCCGCGGACATCTGGACGATGGCGTGGAAGGGTCAGGCGATGACCGAGGCGAAGGTGAGTAACGCCAACGACGCGTTGCTCGCATCGCTCGAACGGACCAAACCCGAATCGGTGAAGGTGAAGATCGAAGATGGCGAAATGCAGATGTGGATCCTCAAGCCGCCCGGCTTCGACCCCAAGAAGAAGTGGCCCGTCGCGTACCTCATCCACGGCGGGCCGCAGGGGGCGTGGGAGGACGGCTGGAGCAACCGCTGGAACCCGCAACTCTGGGCGGCGCAGGGGTACGTCGTGGCGATGCCGAACCCGCGCGGGTCCACCGGATTCGGCCAGAAGTTCGTCGATCAGATCTCGGGCGACTGGGGCGGGAAGTGCTACCGCGACCTCGTCGCCGGCCTCGATGCCGTGGAGAAACTCGAGTACGTGGACAAAGATCGCATCGGCAGCGCCGGGGCGAGCTTCGGCGGCTACATGCAGAACTGGTTCGCCGTGTCGCCCATCGCAAAGCGGTTCAAGTGCCAGATCTCTCACTGCTCGGTCTGGAACTTCGAGAGCATGTGGGGCACGACCGACGAACTCTGGTTCGACGAGTGGGAGCACCAGGGTCTGCCGTGGGAGAAGCCCGGCAGCTACGCGGAGTTCAGCCCGCACAAGAAGGCCGGGGAACTGGCGAAGAACAAAACGCCGATGCTCGTGATCCACAACGACTACGACTTCCGCTGCCCGATCGGGCAGGGGCACGAGCTCTTCACGGCGCTGCAGCGGATGAAGGTGCCAAGCCGCTTCGTGAACTTCCCGGACGAGGGCCACTGGGTGCTGAAGCCGAAGAACAGCGAGCGCTGGCACAAGGAAGTCTTCGGCTGGCTGACGAAGTACTGCCCGCCGGGCGGAAAGTAAATCGGGGGCATTTTCGGCGGTTCAGGAGCCATTTGCGCGGATTCCCCGCGAAAATGGCCACTTCCGCGTTACAATTTCACCATGCTGATCGAATTCCGAGTCGAGAACCACCGTTCCATCCGCGACGAGCAAGTCTTGTCGATGGAAGCCGCTGTCGACAAAGGGGAGAAGGAAGATCTGCGCCCTCGCACGGTGAAGGGGTACAAGAAGAAACTGCTGCCGGTGGCGTGCATCTACGGGGCGAACGCGAGCGGTAAGAGCAACGTGCTCTCGGCGCTCGCATGGATGCGGGATGCGGTGCGAAATTCGAGCCGCAGATGGAATCCTAAAGAAGCGATTCCTCGTGATCCATTCGCGTGGGGCGAGAAACGCCTTGAACCCTCGATGTACGAGGTGGTATTCCTGCGTGGTGGAGTGCGATATCAGTACGGATTTGCGGTGTCCGATCTGTCCGTTCTTGAAGAATGGCTTTACTCTTGGCCGAACGGGAAAAAGCAAACGTGGTTCGAGCGGGACGATCAAACCGTCCGCTTTGGCCAGCATTTCAAAAAAGCATCGGTCGGCAAAGAGTATCGATATCCCCAGCAGGCGATG
>JAYVTJ010001082.1:0-2593 GCA_043774415.1 Fimbriiglobus sp.
TGAGAATGCTTCCGTCCGGCAGCAGGACGGGGTTCCTGATGACGTTTTCGAGAACGCGAACCCCATCCCATTTCTTGAACTCGAGTATCGCTTGAACGCACCATCGCGGCGGATCTTTGGCGACATCGCCTTCCTCGGTTCGCAGGACGAAGTCCATAAATCGACTCGTCCGATCCCTGAGGATCGCTTCGCCGACCCCGTGGATTTTGGCGGGGTGCCACTCGAACAGGGATGTCGTAGGATCGATCACGCGAACGAGGTTGCCCCCGCGCTGGTACATCTGCGGATCGTTCTTCAGGTGGTAGGCGACTTCGTCGTTGACCTCGCCCTGGCGGGTCGTGATGTAGACCCGCGGCCGTCGGCGGTCCCCGTCCGGTTCCACGGTCGCATCGATCGCTTCGGCGTCGAGCAGGCCGATGAGCTCTCGGCCGCGAGTCGGCCAGTCGAGTTCCGCCGCGCAGCCGGCGAGCCAAGCCCGCGAATCCTTCGCCGGCTTCGGCGTCATCGCCCAGAACACCGATCGGCCGAGACGGGCGGCGAGCTCCTCGGCGGCTTTCACGGTGGCATCGCGGCCGGGCCACTGGCCGTTTTCCTTCTCGTCGTTCTCGCCGACGAAGACCGGCTCCAGCTTGTCGCAGCGGCGGAACAGGTCGGAGAGCATCTGCATCGCCTTGCCCGCCGACGTCCCCGGCCGGGCGATGGCCTGCACGCCGGCGGCGCGCATCGCGGCGTAGTCGGTCATCCCTTCGACGATGTAGACTCGGCCGGTGAAGGCGTCGAACTCCGCCGGGAGGATCAGTCCGCGGTGCCCGTCCAGACCTTCCACCACGTCGAAGTACTTATTCGTCACGCGCTCGCCGTGGCTCGTCCCCTCCTCGCGGATGCTGATGCCGACGATCTGCCCGCCGGCGTCCGTCTCCGGGATGGTGAATTCGGCGTAGCGGTACATGCCCTGCGTCGTCTCGAAGTTGCGCACGCCGAGCAGCGGCACGGCATCGAGGCCGGGGATCCCGAGCCGCTCGGCCAGCTTCGCCCGGTGCTGCGCGAGCGAAGGATGCGTCGCGAGCTTGTCCGCGTAGCCCGAAGCGATCGTGGCCCACGTCGGTGCGTTCGGATCGCGGGGCTTCGCCTCGGCCTTCGGCGGCTTCGGCGGATCGCCCCGCTCGCTCGCTTCGTCGATGTCGGCCGACGGCGTCGCGGGCTTGGTCTTGCGGGGAGCCTTCCGCCGGCCTTCCTTCTTCGGGAAGAGATCCCGGAGATCGAGACCCATCGCGGCCGCGACTTCCGCGGGCGTGCAGCCCGTGAAGCAGTGGAGGATCACGGCGTCTTCGTCGTTGAGGCTCACGGTCAGCGACGGATCGGTATCGCCGTGGGCCGGGCAGCACGCGACCCACTGACGGCCGCTGCTGCCGCTGGACTTCATGCCTTCGAGCTTCGACGCGACCAGTTCGAACGGTGTCAAGTTCCGACCTCCTCGAGTTCCAACCGCATCCGTCGTTCGCGGCGGCGCCGCGTTCCGCTTTCGGGGGCTTCATCGTCCATCGCAATCCTCCCGCATGGCCAAGTGCTTGAGCACCGTCGTCCGCCGGTCGACTTCCCGGTTCCGGACGGCGGCCGCGCAGCCTGTCGAATCGCCCATGACGATGGCCGTCTTCTGGGCCCGCGTCACGGCGGTGTAGAGCCACGAGCGGTTCTGCATGAAGCCGTGCTGTCGCGGACAAATCACGATGGCGCAGGGGACTTGAGAACCCTGCATTTTGTGAGGCGTGAGGCAGTACGCGAGCGAGACTTGGCCCGCCTGTTCTTTCGCCAGCACGACGGGGACGCCTTCGAAGTCGATGGTGAGCGGGGCGTCGTCGGTCACGAGGCCGAGCGTGCCGTTCATCACGCCCGTCTGGTAGTTGTTCACCGTCTGGATGACCTTGTCGCCGACGAGCAGCGGGAGCCGTTCGCTCGTCGAGTCCCGGAGCGGGAGTTCGACGCCGAGCTTCTTCTGATGCAGGCGCTGCAGCAGTTCGTTGATCGCCTTCGTGCCGAGTTGGCCGTCGTGCTTGGCCGTCATGAACTGGTGGGCGAACGGGTCGCCGTAGCCCCACTCGTCGAGCTTCGCCCCGGCGTTCGCATTGCCCGAGACGAGGAAGAGGATCCCGGCCAGCGTCAGGCCGGGTTCGTGGAACGTGTCCTTCTTGATCCAGGCGGGCGGTTCGCCCTCGGCATCGGTCGGTTCCAACTTGCCGTCGAGGATCGCGTTGCAGTTCGCCGCGAGGATTCCGGCCTGCCGGTGGCAGTGGCCGAGCCGGACGCTCGGGATCAAATCGTGCGCCAAGATGTCGCGGAGCGGGTAGCCGGCGCCGACGGGCGGGAGTTGATTCGGATCGCCGATGAGCACGATCGCCGCCCCCGGCCGGATCGCCTGCAGGAGGGCCCAGAGCAATTCCGCATCCGCCATCGACACTTCGTCGACGAGGACGAGGTCAAAGGGGAGGAGGTTGCCCGCGTCGTGGAGGAAGCCGCCGGTCTCCGGGTTGTAGCCGAGCAGCCGGTGGATGGTGCTGGCGTCGCGGCCGAGGACGGAGCCGAGCCGCTTCGCCGC
>JAYVTJ010001083.1:0-3571 GCA_043774415.1 Fimbriiglobus sp.
AGACGCACTTTCCCAGGGCTTCCGCCCTGGGCTGTGTACGTCGGCCCCGTTGGGGCGAAGAATCGATCGCTGGTATTCGATTCCTGACCGTCAGTAATATCTGTGATCCCTCCGGGATCGAAGTGGGTCACGTCTTCCCCGAACCGCCCAAGAGATACCCGAGGATCGCGTGCGCGGAGTCGTCGAGCGGCTCGAGTTCCCGGATCGCGATGCCCTTGTCCAGCAGCAGCGCATTGAACGCCGGGAAGAACCGCTCCGGATTGCGGGCCCGAATCGTGACCCCGCGACCGTCTTCGAGCAGGTCGAACCCGAGGACCCCGTCGAGATCGAGCAGGTGCTGGGCCAAATCGCGCGGATGGTCGAGCACGACCCGCACCGACATCGGGAAGTCGTCGAAGAGCGCGCGGATCTGCTGGAGCGTCCCGACGGATGCGATGCGCCCCTTCGCGAGGATGGCGACGCGGTCGGTGAGCTTCTCGAGTTCTTCGAGTTCGTGGCTCGAGATCAGCAGGCACTTCCCCTGCTCGGCGAGCGAGCGGAAGAGATCGAGCACCTCCTGCCGGCCGAGCGGATCGATGCCCGAGAGCGGTTCGTCGAGGATCAGCAGTTCGGGGTCGTGCAGCAGGGCCTGCGCGAGCTTG
Source organism: Fimbriiglobus sp. (assembly GCA_043774415.1). Taxonomy (GTDB): domain Bacteria; phylum Planctomycetota; class Planctomycetia; order Gemmatales; family Gemmataceae; genus JALHQU01. The sequence goes on from JAYVTJ010001083.1 coordinate 642, forward strand.
ATGCGCTGGCGCATCCCCTTCGAGTAGCCGCGGATTGTGCGGTCGGCGCGGTCGGCCATGCCGACGCGGACCAGGACGGCTTCGGAGCGTTCGTCGACATCGCGCTTCGCGAAGCCGTTGAGCTTGGCCATGGTGCGTACGAACTCGCGGCCGCTCATTTCCTCGTAGAACGCATCGTGGTCGGGGCAGTAGCCGATGGCGTGCCGGGCGCGCCAGTCGGAGGCGTCGAGGCCGCGCACGGACACGCGGCCGAGGGTCGGGCGGATGAGTCCGGTGGCCAATTTGATGAGCGTCGATTTCCCCGAGCCGTTCGGCCCGACCAGCCCCGTGATGCCGGCGCTCAGTTCCAGCGTGACTTGGTTCAGACTGAGGACGGGGCCGTACCATTTCGACACCCCCTCGAGGAGCAGGAGCGGAAGTGCGACGGATGGATTCGGGATAACCATGATCTCGGTGCCGACGACACCCCCCTCTTCCCCAATGACGAGTGACTAAGGACTCTCCTCACTTCGGGATCGTCGGCTCGAAGTCCAAATTCTTCACGAGGAACGCCCAGAGGTCGGCCGCTTCCTCGATCACCTTTGTCGTCGGCTTCCCGGCCCCGTGGCCCGCCTTCGTTTCGATCCGCGCCAGCACCGGCGCATTGCCGCTGTGCACTTCTTGCAGCTTCGCCGTGAACTTGAAGCTGTGCCCCGGCACGACGCGGTCGTCGGTGTCGGCCGTCGTCACGAGCGTCGGCGGGTAGGCCGTGCCCGGCTTCAGATTGTGGTAAGGGCTGTACTTGAACTGCGCCGCAAAGTCCTCTTTGTTCGCGCTGTCGCCGTAGTCGTCCACCCAATAGCGGCCGGCCGTGAAGCGCTGGAACCGCAGCATGTCCATCACGCCGACAGCAGGGAGGCAAGCGCCGAAGAGGTCGGGCCGCTGGGCCATGCAGGCCCCGACGAGCAGGCCGCCGTTGCTGCCACCCTGAATGCCGATCTTCTTGGGGCTCGTGTACTTCTCGGCGACGAGGAACTCCGCGGCCGCGATGAAGTCGTCGAAGACGTTCTGCTTCTGGAGCTTCGTCCCCGCCTTGTGCCACGCTTCGCCGTACTCGCCGCCGCCGCGGAGGTTGGCCACCGCGAGCAGGCCGCCCATCTCCATCCACTGGACGCGGCTCACGCTGAACGCCGGAGTGAGCGAGATGTTGAAGCCGCCGTAGCCGTAGAGCAGCGTCGGGTTCTTGCCGTCGAGCTTCAGCCCCTTCTTGTGGGCGATGAACATCGGGATCGGCGTGCCGTCCTTGCTCTTGTAGAAGAGCTGCTTCACCTCGTAGTCGTCCGGGCTGAACTTCACCTTCGACGCGCGGAGGAGCCGGCTCTCGCCGGTGATGACGTCGTAGCGGTAGGTCGAGGCGGGCGTGTTGAAGCTCGAATAGGTGTAGAACGTCTCGGTGTCGGTGCGCTTGCCGCCGAAGCCGGAGGCCGTGCCGATGCCGGGCAGCTTGACCTCGCGGATGAGCTTGCCGTCGGTGCCGAAGACCTTCACGACGCTGCGGGCGTCCTGCATGTAGCTGCACACGAAGGTGCCACTGAGGAAGTTGGCGCCGCCGAGGGTCTCCTTCGCTTCGGCGACGATCGTCGTCCAGTTCGCCTTCTCCGGCTTGCGGATGTCGATGGCGATCACGCTCCTCTTGGGCGAGCCGGTCTCGGTGAGGAAGTAGAAGAGCGGGCCGTCGTTGCCGACGAGGTTGAACTTGTTGTCGTGATTCGCGACGAGGTCGGTGATGAGGCCGTAGGGTTCGTTGAGGTCCTTCACGGCGACGCGGTTCCTCCGGCTCGTAGTGCCGTCGCCGATGCTCACGACGAGGTAGCGGCCGTCTTCGGTGACATCGCCGGAGAGCGTCCATTTCGGATGATCGGGCCGCTCGTAGACGAGCACGTCATCGACCTGCGGGGTGCCGAGGCGGTGGTAGTAGAGCTTCTGGTTCTCGTTCGTGGCTTGGAACTTGGCATCGCCCGTCGGCTCGGCGAAGCGGCTGTAGAAGAAGCCCCGGCTGTCGGCCGTCCACGAGGTGCCGCTGAACTTCACCCACTTGAGTTCGTCGCCGAGGGTCTTGCCCGTGGCGATGTCGAGCACCTTCCACGTGTTCCAGTCGCTGCCCGCTTCGGCCAAGCCGTAGGCCGCGTACTTGCCGCAGTCGGACGGCGTGAACCCGGCGAGGGCGACCGTGCCGTCTTTGCTCAGCTTGTTCGGATCGAGCAGCAATCGCGGCTCGGACGCGAGCGAATCTTGGATGTAGAGCACGCTCTGATTCTGGAGGCCGTCGTTCTTGCTGAACAGGTACTGGCCGCCTCCGAGCTTCGAGGGGGCGGAGATCTTCTCGTAGTCGTACAGTTCGGTGATTCGCTTCTTGATGGCGTCGCGCTGCGGGATCGTCGCCAAGTATGCCTGCGTCACCTTGTTCTGGGCTTCGACCCACGCGGCGACTTCGGTCGATTTGCGGACGTCGTCTTCGAGCCAGCGGTACGGGTCGGGCACTTTGGTGCCGTGGTAGTCATCGACCTGATCGACCTTCTTCGTCTCGGGGTACTTCAACTTCTTGTCCTCGGCCGATGCGCACACTGCGAACGCCAGCAGCGCCGCGAAGGATAGTCGGAACATGCGGCGGACTCCGGAAATGGACGGGGAGGCGGAGTTATGTTACGGACAGTCGGGTATCGGATGCCAGCGTCATCCTTCCCGTTTCCGAGTGCTGTCCCGGTCGATGCCATTCAGCGCATCCGAGCGGAACCGGCCCAAATCCTCCGCGACTTCCGCGGCCCCTTCGGGGCGAAGACTCCGATGGCATTCCCTTCCCACCCGTCCGTAACATATCCCGACCAACCCATCCGTATCCGGAGTCCGCCGCATGCCCCGATTCCGTCTGTCCGCCGCGGCGCTGGTCGCGC
>JAYVTJ010001084.1:0-2873 GCA_043774415.1 Fimbriiglobus sp.
GTGTGCCGCAGGATCTGCGCGCGGGCAAGGACGGCTCCGAGCCGATCGATCAGCGCTGGGAGCGCATCCGCACGCTCATCGAAACGTCGATTGCGAAGCGCGGCACCGACCACCGCGCGGATCAAACGGGCGTCATCTTCTTCGGCAAGCGGCCGAAGCTCGCCTACCCGCCGGCCGCCGTGGATCGCCTGCCCATCGACGAGCGCGCCGCCGGATTCATCGACGGCAACTACACCGACATCGGCGCCGCCATCAAACTCGCGCTCGCCTCCTTCCCCGAGGGCACTTCGCGCCGCATCGTGCTCATTTCGGACGGCAACGAGAACCTCGGCAGCGCCGAAGATCAGGCCGACCTCGCCAAGAAGAACGGCGTGCCCATCGACACCGTCGCACTCGCCCCCGGCTTCATCAACGAGAACGAAGTGCTCGTGCAGTCGGTCGAAGCGCCGCCGCTCGCGGTGCAGGGCGCTCGATTGCCGATCCGCGTGTTGATCCGCAACGCCCACCCGACCCGCGAGGTCGATGGTTATCTCGATCTCACGCGCGTCGGTCGGCAGGGGGACGACCTCGAAGTGCAGCAGCCGAACAAGGAATCGAGCGTCGAGATCGAACTCACGGAGCAGGTGCTCGACGCGAAAAAGGCCCCGCCGCGCGTCCGGCTCGTGCCGGGGTTGAACGTCTTCCGCTTCCACGACCGCGATCAGTCGAAGGCCGAAACCTCCTACACCTACAAGGCGTCGTTCATCCCGATCTCTTCGGTGGAGCGACCGGGCGAAGCGGCCGTCGCCGGGTTGCCGGGAGACCGCGCCGCGAACAACCGCGCCAGCGCCGCCGTGGTGGCGCGCGGGCAGAAGCGAATCCTCTTCGTCGATCCCGCAGCCGTGGAAGCGAAATCGCCGCACCTCCACCTCATCCAGCGTCTGCGCGATGCCAAGCAGCGGCTCGACTTCCTCCCCATCGACAAACTGCCCGGCGACAAGAACGATCTCGGCATCTTCCTCAGCAACTACGACTGCATCGTCCTCGCCAATGTCCCGGCCGATCTGTTCACGAACGATCAGATGGAGACGATCCGCCAGCAGGTCCACGATCAGGGCTGCGGCCTCGTGATGGTCGGCGGGCCCGACGCCTACGGTCCCGGCGGCTACCAGCAGACGCCCATCGAAGCGGCGCTGCCGGTGGACTGCGAGATCAAGGCGAAGAAGGCGGCGGGTCGCGGGGGGTTGGTGCTCGTGATGCACGCCTCCGAAATGGCCGACGGCAACAAGTGGCAGAAGGTGATCGCGAAGCTCGCGGTGCAGCGGCTCGGGCCGGTGGACATGGTCGGCGTCGTGGACTTCGGCCTCTTCGGCAACAGCGTCAACTGGCAGATCCCCTTCCAGGAAATCGGCGACGACAAGGAGCGGCTATACACGAAGATCGACAAGATGAGTCCCGGCGACATGCCCGACTTCGACCCGTTCCTCAAGGCCTCCGCCGATACGCTCTCCGATCCGAAGCACAATCTCAGCACGCGCCACGTCATCGTCATTTCGGACGGCGACCCGATCTACTCCGGGCCGGGGATCGCCGCCGTGGCCGCGATGAAGAAGGCCGGCATCACCTGCACGACCATCGGCGTGGCGACGCACGGCGTGAACGAAGACAACAAAATGCAGACCATCGCCGCCGGCACCAGCGACGCCGAGGGGAAGCCGGGGAACTTCCACAAGGTGACGGACCCCACGAAGCTCCCGGCGATCTATATCAAAGAGACGCGCCGCATCAGCCAGTCGTTCATCTACAAGGACCCCTTCACGCCGACGTGGGTCGCGCGCGGCGGCCCCGCCGATGGACTGCCCGATGCGCTGCCGAAGCTCTACGGCTTCGTGCGCACGACGAAGAAGGAATCGCCGCTCTGCACCATGCACATCGAGGGACCGGTAGACGAGCAATCGGGGGCGCGCTTTCCGGTGCTCGCCTCGTGGCGCTACGGCCTCGGCAAAGCGGTCGCCTTCACCGCCGACGCGCTGACGCAGCCGGGCAAGGGCATCCTCGGGTGGGACCGCGCCTGGGCCGGATCGGACATCTATCAGAAGCACTGGGAACAGACGGTGACGTGGGCCATGCGCGAAGCGGAGCGCGGCAAACTCACCCTCGTGACCGAGTACAAGGACGGCCGCATCCGCGTGCTGGTGGACGCCCGCGAGATCGGCCAGGACGGCAAGGAGAAGCCGGTGGCGGGGCTCAATTTGAAGGGGGCGATCAGCGCGCCGAGCAAGCCCGGCCCCGGCGAGAAGGTGCCGACGCTCGACTTCAAGCCGAAGGGCGCGGGGATGTACGAAGCGGAGTTCATCGCCGAGGAGGCGGGGGCCTACTTCGTCCGCGTCGAGGGGAGCAAGGGAGCCGACACGTTCGACAGCGCCCGCGCCGGCATCACGGTGCCGTACTCGCCGGAGTTCGCCGACCTCGAAACGAACGCTCCGCTGCTCGAGCGGGTCGCTGCCGCGACGGGGGGTACGTACTTCAAAGAGCCGGACGACGGCGCGGTCGCGAAACTCGCGGCGAGCGCCGATTTCTTCCGCAAGGCGCCGACGAGCATCCGGGCGCTGCTGCCCTTCTGGTACTGGCTCGTCTTCGCCGCGGCATTCCTGCTGCTCTTCGACGTGGGCGCGCGGCGGATCAGTCTGGAATCGAAGGAACTCCGCCAGTGGTTCGACCGGCGCTGGGCGAAGCTCCGACGGCAGATGATCGAGGAGACCGAAGAGGAAGGTGCGCTCGGCAACCTCATGCGGCGCAAGCAGGCGACCAGCGACACCCTCGCGAAGAAGCGCGCGACCCGCAAGTTCGATGCGGAGGACGCCCCGGCCGGGGAAGTCGCCCCCGTCGGCGCC
>JAYVTJ010001085.1:0-2233 GCA_043774415.1 Fimbriiglobus sp.
GGGTGCCATGCGGCCGAAGAATCCGCCGCCGCCCAAACCGCCGTCGCCCATGCTCATGACCGCCCCTCCCGTTGTGTTCGATCGGTCGCCACGCTGGCCTCACCGACTCCGGCTGATGCGCCCTTCGTCGAAAGCCCGCTTCGCAGCCGCAGCTTGCGGCGACCACACTCGCAAATCGCGCGCCCGATGCTCGTCGCTCGGATGGTCGGAGAGAAACTCGGGCGGTTTGCCGCCGCCGGACTTCTGCATGCGCTCCCAAAACGCGGCCGCTTGCGCGGGGTCGTAACCCGCGAACGTCATCAGGAAGAGGCCGATGTGATCGGCTTCCGATTCCTGCATGCGGCTGTAGGAGAGCCGGCGGAAGACGTTGCCGCCCTCCGCGTCCCGGGCCACGCGCTCGCTGCCGTGATGGGCCAGCGCGTGGGCCATCTCGTGCGCGAGCACCGCGGCCAAGGCATCGTCCCGATCCCCGACGACCGGGAGGATGCCCGTGAAGACGAAGATCCGGCCGGCCGGAAGGCAGAACGCGTTCACCTGAGGGTCGCGAACGACCTGCGCTTCCCACTCGAAGCGATAGCCGCGCACCCGGAGCAGCATCTCCCGCTGAAGGGGCTCGATCTCGGCGGCCGCGACGAGCCGATCGATGACGCGGCGGACCCGCGCGGATTCGGCGCTGCCGGCCGGCAGGACGCGACCGCCCACTTCCGCCATGACCTCCCCGTAGGCTTTGCGTCCGACCGCCTGTTCCTGCGAAGGGCTCAACGCGAGCGGCTGCTCGCGGCCGCCGGGACCTGCACTCCGCGAATCCGACGGCGGAGGAGCGCATCCGGAAGTCGGAACCGCGGCTGCGATGCCGATCAGCACGGACAGGATGCGCAATGCGGAACGGCGGTGCGCGGGAGCGAGCAGGCGGCGACTCATCGGCGGTGCATCCAAGAGATGGCTTGTGAGCGAGGAGTCTCCGAAGCTTGGCTGAAACTCAGATTTGGATGTAGCCCGCCAAGAAGAGGATGATCAGCACGATCAGGATCAATCCGAAGATGCCGCCGCCGCCCGCCATGGCATTGTTGCCCCGACGGTAGCCGTAGCCGCCGCCGAAGAGGCTGATGAGCAGAATCACGATCAGGATGATGACGAGCGGACTCACGTTGGAAGCCTCACGGGATTGGTGGGGGCGGATGCGGGTGGTGCAGTAGCGAATACCGTGCCGGCACCCGGCGCGATCCGGTGAGCAGTCATCGACGGATCGCCCGAGGGGCCGGTCGGAGGTGGAAACGTGAAATGCGGATCGCGACGAAGGCAGTGAAGACGGTGGGGATCGAACCCACGACCCGCTCATTAAAAGTGAGCTGCTCTACCGGCTGAGCTACGTCTTCCCGAATCTCCACTGTAGGGCGCACGCCGGCCCTTTTCTAGGGGACACCCGCCCGCATTCCCGGGTCCGCCTCAACTCGGGCCGACGAGCACTTCCCCGCTCCTCCGCAGCCGCGGATCGACCACCGTTTCCACGGTCTCATCTCCCGGGTCCGGCGCAGGGGGAATCGGCTCCGGCTTCCGCGTCCGCACGCGGCCGAGAATCCGCACGATGTCGTCCCAGACCGAGTAGGCCACCGGCGTGATGAGCAGGCTCAGCAGCAGCGACAGCATCTGCCCGCCGAGGATCACCTTCGCCATGCTGGCGCGGGCGCTCGCCCCCGGCCCCTCCCCGGTCGCGATGGGGATCATTGCGGCCACGAGCATGATCGTCGTCATCAGGATCGGGCGCAGACGCGCTTCGTTCGCGCCGAGAATCGCGGCGTTGCGCGGCAGCCCCTTCGCCCGCAGCACATTCGTGTAATCCACCTGCAAGATGCCGTTCTTCTTGACGATGCCGAAGAGCATGAACAGGCCGATCATCGCGTAGATGTCGAGCGGCGTCTGCAGGATCAGCAGCGAGACGAGGGCGAACGGGAGGGTCAGGGGCACGGCCATGAGGATCGTCAGCGGGTGGACGAAGCTCTCGAACTGCGCCGCCAGGATCATGTACATGAACAGGAACGCCAGGCCGAAGGCGAGCGCGAAGTTCGAGTTCGAGTCGGCCATGAGTTTAGCTTCACCGAGCTGCTCGGTGCGGTAGTCGGGCGGCATCCCGAGCGAATCGACCCTGGCGTCGATGACGGGGAGCACCTTGCCGAGGACGACGCCGGGGGCGAGATTGCAGGTCACGGTCACCTGGCGCTGGCGGTTGTAGCGC
>JAYVTJ010001086.1:0-1701 GCA_043774415.1 Fimbriiglobus sp.
TGAGCCGCATCCGCGCCATCAAGAAGGCGCTGCTGGGCAAGCCCGAACGCCCGGACAACCGGACGAACTGAGTCGCTTGCGGCCGGAAGATCTGGGCGACTGCCGGAGAGCGGCGGGTACGCCCGCTGTTTTGCTGCGCGGTTCCGGATCGATGCACGTCACACGTCTTGCGAGAACTCCCCGATCCTCGCCCGGAGTTCCGAGCGATTCTCGATCGTCATGCGCGGGTATGAGTCCGGATCGAGCCAATCGATCGCGTCGCGATTCCACCAGACACCTCGGCTTCGAAATGCGAAGTCGTCGAGGTCCTCTTTCGAGTAGACTCCACTCCGATAATCCCACGGCGACAGCATGGTCGCGGCGATGCGGAAGTGGAATACGGCCTCGGCGGTGACCATTCGATTATCCCTGTGACACCGGAATTCTATCCGCGGTGGCTTCGCCGTGTAAACTGGACCCGATACGAATCGACGGATCCGGAGCCCAACCCATGACCCTCCCCACGCGCATCCTCGGCAAGACGGGCGTCCCCGTTTCGCACCTCTGCTTCGGCGGCTGGCACTTCGGCCAACCCGAACTCACCGACGAGGCCGCCATCCGGCTCGCGCAGCGCGCCGCCGACGAGGGGTTCACCTTCTTCGACAACGCTTGGGACTATCACATGGGTCGCAGCGAGGACCTCATGGGTCGGGCACTCGCGGAGGGGGGCCGGCGCCGGAAGGTATTCCTGATGACGAAGAACTGCGCCCGCGATGCGGCCGGGACGCGCCAGCACCTCGAAGACTCGCTGAAGCGGCTCCGCACGGATCACCTCGACCTCTGGCAGTTCCACGAGATCAACTACGACAACGACCCCGACTGGATCGTCGAGCGCGGCGCCCTCGCGGCGGCGCTCGAAGCGCAGAAGGCCGGGAAGGTGCGGTTCATCGGTTTCACGGGGCACAAGTCGCACCACATCTTCTCGAAGATGCTCCCCGTACACGACTGGGACACCGTGCAACTGCCGATCAACGTCTGCGACACCTTTTACCGCAGCAACATCCGCGAGATCCTGCCGAAGCTGGCCGAGCGGAACATCGGCGCCATCGGCATGAAGAGTTTGGGCGGCGGCAACCTCGCGGCCGGCGGCGTCACGGCCGCGAACAAGGTCTGCAGCGTGACCGAAGCGCGGCGCTATGCCCTCAGCCAAGCGATCTCCTCGCTCGTCGTCGGCATCGATTCCGAGAAGGTGCTCGATCAGGATCTGCAGTTCGCGCGGACGTTCGTGCCGATGACGCCGGCGGAGATGAAGGAACTCGAAGCCCGCGTTCAGCCGGTGGCGGGCGACGGCCGCTTCGAGCCGTACAAGAGCACGCAGAACTACGACGGCCCCTACCACCGCGAGCAGCACGGCTTCGGGGTGTGATCAGCAATCGGTCTTCGGAGGGCGGGTGGAGTCTTCGGAACCCGCCGCAGGAATGGAGAGCGTTCCCGAGCCAATCGTCCGATTCGTCCAATGGCGATTGTTCCAGCACGCTCTTCATCGACCGCGGATCCCAGTCGGCGATCGTGGTGCGATTCCTCTGGAAAATGTGGGTTTCTCACCCGGAGCCCACTCCGGTTCCAATTCTTCCAAATTGTTCCAGAGCGGGGTGTCACACATCCTGTTGGAAGAAATGCTACTGGACGCAAGTTCACAAAGGGTAGGTCAGTCGAATGGCC
>JAYVTJ010001087.1:0-3095 GCA_043774415.1 Fimbriiglobus sp.
CAGGCCTCCGCCGGCTTCGCCGGCTCCGACCTGGGCTGGGAGAACGGCCCTTTCAGGGCCGAAATTTGATCGATCCGCCGGAGCGGAGCGTGACTTCTACCGATGCGAGTAGGGGAAACCCGCATGGCGTCAGTCGGTTGGTTACCGACCCAATTCGAGCGGGTGCATCCTGAAACTGCCGTCAATCAGATAATATCGAAAACCTTCGGGAAGCTCGGTCCCGAAGGCTAGCTCGAGTACCGACTGGATGCTTGCTACAGCGGGAAGGGCTCCGTAGTGCCCTCTGTTGCCATCGATTGACACATACCAAACACCTCCCATGGCCTCCGGTAGTGCGTTCAGCGTCCGCGCGAAACCGATCGCCTCGGACGGTGTGCCGACTCTTTTCCAGTCATTGTGTGGTCTCCGGTGGCGGTAATGCCATTCCCAAAATGAGGGTTACACAACCGTGTCCAAGCGAAATCTCCAAAAAAACAGAAATATCCCATCGAGACAACATTCGGCCAATTCACCATAGGTGAACACACGAATAAAAAGGGCAATCAATCGCTGGTAGTCTCCTTGAGAGCGGCTAAGATGCGAACCGCGACCGACACCGCTCGGAACTCACCCATGAAGATCACCAAAGTCGTCTGCCAGATTCTGCGCATCCCGAACGTGCAGGCCAAGACCGCGAGCAGCCAGGACTCCGTGCTCGTGCGCATCCGCACCGACGACGGCCTCGAAGGCATCGGCGAAGCGGACTCTTCGCCCGAAGTCGTGAAGGCCATCATCGACGCGCCGTTCAGTCACAACATCGCCTGCGGTCTGCGGAAGCTTCTCGTCGGCGAGAATCCGCTCGATCACGAACGCCTCTGGCAGTTGATGTATCGCCGCACGATGTACTTCGGCCGCAAAGCCGTCGGTATCACGGCGATGGCGGCCGTGGATATGGCCCTCTGGGATCTGAAAGGCAAAGCCTTCGGACAACCGATCCACCGGCTCCTCGGCGGCAAACAGCACGACCGGCTCCGCGGCTACGCGTCGATCCTCTTCGGGCGCGACGGCGCCCAGACGGCCGACATCGCTCGAAAGTGGGTCGAGGCCGGGTACACCGCCGTGAAGTTCGGCTGGGAGCCGATGGGCACCTCTGAAGCGGTGGACATCGACCTCGTGAAGGGCGCCCGCGAAGGACTCGGCAAAGCAATGCTGCTCATCGACGCCGGTTGCGTTTACGATGCGCGCACGGCGCTACGGCGGGCGCAGGCCTTCGCGGAGTATTCGCCGGAGTGGTTCGAGGAACCGCTGCGCGAAGACGACATCGACGGCTACGTCTGGTTGCGCGACCGCTCGCCGATCCCCATCGCCGCGGGGGAGGGAGAGTGCGGCCGGGAATCGTTCCGCCCGTTAATCGACCGGCATGCACTCGATGTCTATCAGGTCGATCTGTCGCGGTGCGGCTTCACCGATGCGGCCTACATTCGATCCCGAGTCGAGGAGATCGGCGCCCGGCTCTGCAACCACTGCTACACAAGCCCGCTCACGGTCGCCGCGAGCCTGCACTGGTTGAGCACTTGCCGGGATGCGTTCGTCTTCGAGGACTGCGTCGAAGACTCCCCTCTGCGGCACGAGCTGACCATCGAGAAGGTACAGTCGGTGCACGGGTTCATCGAAGTGCCCGACCGCCCCGGATTGGGCGTGACCTTGGACGAGACGTTCGTGAAGAAATATTTGGTCGCCGAATCGAAGTAGGGCAGGCATCTTGCCTGTCCGGGAACGGAACTCGGGACAGGCAAGATGCCTGTCCTACAAGAATCCAGGAACACTTCCATGAGCCGCGCCGCCACCGAATACCGCTACGAAAAACTGACGTGGCCCGAGATCGACGACGCCGTCGCCCTCGGCAAAATCTGCATCGTCCCCTGCGGGGCCGTCGAGCAGCACGGACACCACCTGCCGCTCGATGTCGATCTCGTCTGCCCCGTCGGGATCGCCACCGGCGCGGGCAAGGAAATTGCCGACAAGCTCCTCGTTCTGCCGGTCGTGCCCTACGGGTACACCGGCCACGTCATGGATTTCCCCGGCACCATCAACACCGATTACGAGCACTTCATTCAAGGCGTGCTCGACATCACGAAGAGCCTTGCCTACCACGGCTTCAAGAAGATCATCCTGCTCAACGGGCACGGCTCGAACATGCCGAACCTCGACCTCGTGGCCCGGCGTACGAACCTGGAAACGGACGCCGAGTGTACGCTGATCGCGTGGTGGAACCTGCTGAGCGTGGACAAAGCATTCATGCCATCTTGGCGCGAGAGCAAGTTCCCCGGCGGCTGCTCGCACGCCTGCGAACTCGAAACGAGCCTGTACCTGTACCTCGACGGCGACAACGTCCGCAAGGACCTCATCAAGAGCGGGACGATCAGCTTCAACGAGGAGGGCAGCCCGTTCAACTGGGTCGATCTCTTCACGGCCGGCGCGGCCACGACCGTGTCGTGGACGAGCAGCTATTCTGACACCGGCGTCCTCGGCGATGCGGAACTGGCGACGGAAGAAAAGGGGCGCCGGGTCTACGTGGAAGCGGTGAAGCAGCTCGTGAGCTATGCGAAGTGGTGGAAGGATCGGCCAAAGGATGTGCGGAAGGATCGCCATCGCGTTCCGCCGACGATGCCCATTCCGTGGGGGCAAAGGCCACTGGCGTGAGTGGGAATAATGTGGAGACCGTTAGCCCGACGCGCTAGCGAGGGTGACGAACCGGGACATGGTACTGAGAATCGAATCCGCGTTTCCCTCATGGCTGCCCTCGCTTGCGCGTCGGGCTAACGGGAACGGCACACCGCACCCGGGAGACAGACCATGACTATCGCCGACATCCGACTCACGGGACTCTCCGGCGGCACCGTTGAAGGCGGTTGGGCGGAGGAACTCGCGCCCGACGACAACGTCCACACCATCGTCGAAGTCATCGCCGACTCCGGATTGATCGGCGTCGGCAGCACCTTCACCAGCCGCGATCTCGTCGCCGGGGCGGTGAAGCTGCTCCGCCCGTGGATCATCGGCCAGCGGATCGACGAACCGGCGAAGGTCAGCGAAACCCTGCGCCAGAACACCTTCTG
>JAYVTJ010001088.1:0-4795 GCA_043774415.1 Fimbriiglobus sp.
GCGGACCTCGCCGGACTGCCGGAGGTCGCCGAACAGGCTGAAGGGCGAGCGGAACGATGAAATCTCTGTGCGCTATCGCCCGCCCGAGGTCGCCCGAAAATGCCTCGAGTGTGACGGTCATCGCACGCACGACCGAACTGCACCCCTTCCGGTATCCGCGAACGACCCCGCCAGCGCTGCAGCGAGAAGGTTCCGGTGCGTCAGTTCGGCGCGGTCGAGAGTCGTCGAGATCATGTCGAAGACCGGCATGAATCGCGGACGAGACGGCGAGCCAGAGTATCGCTCACGGTCGTCCGCAACTTCTTCGGGTCGGTCTCCTTGAGAAGTTCGACCAAGTCGTCGTTCTTCAGCGCGTCGAACGGGTCGGAGTCACCGGGGACGTCGTCCCGGAACGGCTTGCCCACCTCCGCCCGGGCCTTCGTCCGGGCGGCGCGAGTGGTTAACCGGCGCGCGGCGACCGCCTTGTCGAACGCCCCGTTCCCCTTTCGCTGGATCAACCCCAATCGATCTGGCTCATCGCTGCTTCCGTGCGCTCATCGGTCGCCAGCTCTTCTTCTTTGAGGAACGGCACCGCGCGAACCTCCTTCCGCCGATACTCGCGGAGCGAGTCGAGGAAGCAGAATCGTTCGTACCCGTCGTACACTTCGGTCGATCGCAGGGGCGGCGGAAAGGCGAGGAGATCGTCGCGATAGTGTCGCGCCTGCTCAGTCCACGGCTCGGACATCCGCTTCCCTTCCCGCTAGAAAAATCCGTCCTCGCGGCGTTCCTCACCGAAGAACTCGGAGTCATCGATCGGGTATTCCCCTTTCTCCGGCGGCGGCTTGGTGCACAGCCACTCGAAGAAGTCGGGGTGCGGCTCGTTTGCGCCGAGTTTCGGTCCGACGGCTTCGACCGGCAGAGGGACGGCGTTCTCGCCCGGCTCGATTTTGCCGCGGAGGCGCTCGTTCGGCGCGGCCTCATAATCGACGAACCCCTCGGCGTCGAGCGGGCCGGCGAGATACGTCGTGTCCTCGCCGAGCTCGAACTTCGGCGTCGCGGCCGGCGCCGGTGCGACGATGACAGCGGCGGCCGAGGCGCACGCCAGCAGGAAGCAGTGGAGTCCGCGCATCGGACAGCCTCGAAGGGGGAACCGCTCACCGCGTGCATGCCTTCGAACCGCAATCGGACCCGCCGGACGTACATGGCAATTCCGCGAACGCTTCGGCCGTCTGAAGCTCGGGGCCTGCCGACACGATGCTATCCGGGGGCGAGCACCGGGGCAACGGTCTCCGATTCGAGTCCAGCTTCGGGAAACTACGTCGCTTCACCTAAACCGGCACCCAGTGGATTTTGATTAGGCGGGAGTGAGCAAGAGGGGGGACATCGCATTCAACCCTGGAATCGGCCATCGGGCTTTCGCGCACTCCCCCATCGTTCCTCGGGTACCCGCGGCTTCGCCCGACAACCGGTTCAGGCGAAGCCTCCCCGCGACAATGGCCCAGGCCATTCCGCAGCACGACCGGCCCGACCGATACGCCAGCCCGGGAGAATGGACTACTCCACCCGTGACGGCGTCCGCCGCGCCAAGAGCGTTCCTGTCTTCGAAAAAGCATCATTCCGCCCCGAGTCGGAACCGCGCATGCTGGACCGGCCCGAGGGAGAGGCAGTCGGTCGGCCGACTTCGCGACGGTGCTTCGATGGGATGATTCGGGCTTTGCACGTCAGCACGCCGGTAAGTGTGGAGAATCGCCTTCTGCGCGAATGCCGTTCGAGATGGCCTCGATCCGCTGGGGTCGCTTCGCAGCTCGGCATCGAACTCCACCCAACAGCGGCACTGGCGATCGCGAGCTGCAAGTTTCAAAAACCTACTCGCCTGCCGATTGCGGCGGCGCAGGGTTCCAGTTCGTATCGCGGCTTCAGCTGGAGGGCCATGTCGCACCGCGATTGAGGCGGTGACAGACGGCGGAGGGTCAGCGGGAAGGGATGAGCTTGAGAGCGTGCATTCGATACGGCGCAGCTGCGTGGCTTTGCCATCGCCGCGCGAACGACCTCCTTCGGCCCGCGATCAGGCTCCTTCGGGTGAGACGCCCCTGCGGCAAGTTACACATCGCCACTGTCGGGCGTCGGATGCGGGCCGCCTGCCCGAAGCGACCGCCAAAAGAATCTCACCCCGATGGTTTGGCGCGGCGGCAATACGGGAATTCGGTCGGCCCGAAAGTCGGTGCTCAGTCCGCAGAGGGCCTTTTCTTCCGATGGTGTCAGCGGCATAATTGCCGGCGGCTCCCCCCAGTTCCTCCGGCGCGGGCGCAGCCTGTGGGGAATCGCCGGGTACCGGCGTCGAACCGGTCAACGGTACAAGCCGGCCCCGTCGACGCTAACGCGGACTGAAAATGACCGCGAAAGTCGCCTTTCCCTTCGGCTCCAATTCGCTGACCGGGATAGCGGCCATCTCCCCGTCGTGTTCGACCATTACGAACCGGGGGCACTTGTCGGTCTCCACCACCCGGAACTCCACGGCGCCGAATGACACGTTGTCTTTGTTCTGCGGCACCGCCGAGGCGTAACCCAGAACCGGCTGCACGGGGTTGTCACGACCGCCTTCCCCGTAGCGGATGAAATAGACGGGTAGCATCGCCGCGCCGGGTGCGAGCTTGAACTCGGGGAACTGGATTTGCTCGGACGTGGGCCTGCTCCGGGCGGAGGGGCTCGCGCCCGCCTGTCAGTGTGATACACTGAAGACGATTGCCGCTTCGAACCCGGAGACGTGGTCGCCAAGCCAGCTCCGGGTTCCTCAATTTACCGCGGTCGACGGCGTAATCCACAACCGAAGTGGCCGCATGGCCAAAGAACGCAGGCCCCGAATCCCCGACCCAATGCATTTCACCGAAGCGACCGCCATAGGAATCGCACCCCGATGGTTTCGCTCGGCATCGCACTCGCACGGTGATACCCGACGGACCGGAGTTTCAGCAGGGAAGGATGGGGCTGGGCGGTCGCGCGCCACTCGGGCACCCGGCAACTCCCACTTCGCTCGCCTCACATGGTGAGGAGTGCAACAAGTCCCCTCGAAAATACCAGCTGAGATGAAATCGCCATCAGATTCGGCGCAAAACGATCCATCCGCTCCGAAAAATCGCTCCACGCGTGGAGCACCCCTTCACTTAGCGCGCGCCCACCGCGCGCAATACCGATTCCGTCCCTCCGCGATTCGACCCCCGCTCCGCCGCACCCCGCAGCTCGACCCCACGATTTCGTGCGCATTCTGCCCATTTCCGCTCGTCCGCCCGCGCGTCGCCCGGTCGCGGATCGAAACGGCGGAACGTCCAGAAAACCCCTTTTGGGGAAGACTGGTTTCGCTATTCGCCAGTTTATCGGCGGGTTTTGAAACTAAGGGAGCGGGTTTCTCGTGCCGGAGCTGCGGACGATGCGAGGACGGGTGTCTCAGCCAATCCATAATCCGGCACGAGCGCCATGACAAGTCGCCACCGAAGCCCGCTCGCCCGGGTGGGACCGACCAGTGTCTCAGCCAATCCATCACCCCACACGAGCGGGAAATTTGCGGCGCACGACGAACCGGGATTTGTCGGCATGCCGCGAAACGGCCTCCCTCATCTCCGTCTCCAGCAGACGCCGGGTCGGGTCGGAGACCGGGGGCGCCGGACCGTTTTCGACGAGCTGTGAGCAGGAAAAGGATGGGAGCGGAGCCGGCAAGCGAACGGTCACAGTGCCTCGTCAGCTGCGACGGATACCCCCGATTCGAACGGTTCCGGCCCGATCAGGGTGGTTCGGCTGAGACGCCGGTCCGGGGGAGCGAGTGCAAGCTGAAGGGTCTCGCCCCCTCGAAATTCTCACCGCGCTCAATTTGCGCGAACCGAAAGTGACGGACGCGGGGAGGGCTACAGGACGCATTGCCGGAGTTGAAATTCGCGAGGCGAGCCGAGAGGCCAGCGTTTGTCACGCGATAGGGCGTGGCGCGTCGCTCGCGACACTCCGCTTCCGGACGCGCTGATGCCCGACTCCAAGCCGCGTGAGGCGAGGCCGCGCCGCACGGGGTGAGCAGGAAAGGATGGTGGCCCGGAACTCGTGCATTCGCGTTTGCCGCTGCTCGCAGCGGCGGTTCGGAACGCCAGTCCATCACTTCACGGCCGCTTCGCCCGCGAGCGTCGGCTTCGATCGCGATGTCCGGAAAGCTCGAATCGACCGCGCCTTCGACGTGCCACGCGTCCCGAGTTCCGCTTCGACTGCAACGAGTTCCTCTCCGACCGCGATATCCCCTGTGCTTCGCAGCATCGCCACACCGATCCGCACCACGGGGATGCCGGGATGAGTGCGAGCGGGCGATGGGGGGAACTCGCGCTCACCGGCGCGAAGGCACGAGTGCGCCCGCTTCGCACGCTCGCGTCGAATCGGCCTTCGGCCCGGTCGACCGGGGGCACCGGCTGGCAACATCGAGTCGAAGTTCGGATGAAATGCCGCTCGCGGAAAACGGCGTTCCCGGTGCGCTGCCGGGGCCACATCGCCGCAGGATTCGACGGAGCAGTCTCACTTCTCGGCCAGTTTGCCCGCGAACGTCAGCTTCGATTTCGCACGAGCTCAACATGCGCGCTGGAAGTGGATGCTTCAACGCCACCTCACCGAGCGATATCCCTTCGGTTTTCGCAGCGGGGAACCGCAGCGGACGAAGGCGGACTTCGAGCCCACACCCCTTTTGGGAAGGGGAAGCGTACCGACACCTTGCAAAAAAGTGTCGGTCCGAGTCGCTCACGCCATTTGGTTTAGGGTGCCCTGTGTTCGACCGACCTCGGCTTCGGTTCGG
>JAYVTJ010001089.1:0-6216 GCA_043774415.1 Fimbriiglobus sp.
TTCGGTGAACAGAAGGCCGGCGTCGATGCGGTTCCCCTTACAGCGGCCGCAACGCGCTACGATTTGCATCCTGCGGGCTTCACGCCGCTGTCGCTCATCGACACCGCCGGCTTCGGCCACAACGGCGCCGGCGACGCGGACGTGGTGCAAGCGGCCGAGGTGTTCGCGAAATCGGACATCGCGCTGCTCGTGGTGCCGGCGCGCTCGGCGGCCCGCAAGCC
This sequence comes from Fimbriiglobus sp., assembly GCA_043774415.1. Taxonomy (GTDB): domain Bacteria; phylum Planctomycetota; class Planctomycetia; order Gemmatales; family Gemmataceae; genus JALHQU01. The sequence goes on from JAYVTJ010001089.1 coordinate 222, forward strand.
CGAGGTCGAGTTTTTGGAACGCGTGCGGGCGCTCTTCGGCAAGCGGCCGGAGCTGCGCCTGCCCCCGGTGGTGCTCGTGGTGACGAACATCGACGCGCTCTCGCCGGCGATGGAGTGGGCGCCGCCGTACGATTGGAAGGACGGGCGTCGTCCGAAGGAAGAATCGATCCGCGAGGCGCTGGAGGCAGCGCGGGAGCAATTCGCGAAAGGCATCGTCGATGCGGTGCCGGTCTGCACCGCCCACGGTCGGGAGTACGGGATCAGGGACGATTTGCTGGCGACGCTTGCGCTCCGCTTGGACGAAGCACGCGGGGTGCAGTTCCTACGCGTGCTCCACGCGGAGGCGGCAGCGGACAAAACGCGGAAGGTGATCGGCCAAGCGTTCAATGCAGGCAAAGAAGCGCTGAAATTGCTCTGGCAAAATGCGCAGAAGCCGCAAACTTGAGCTTTTGCGACAGGCCGTAGCAAGTGGTTTTTGGGAATATGCTCGCATTGTTACACGACAGTCCGACAAGTCCCGGATTGCGTGCCATTATTCCTGACACGGGGCCCGCTGAGATTCCCGACACCGAGTTCACATTGGGATTGCCCGCGCAATGTCGAGATGTCCCGAATGCCGATCGGACACGCCATCGGAATCGGTCGGCTGCGAACGCTGCTGCCAAAATCTGTCCCTCAGCAGTACGGCGGTCGTCGCAACTTCGGATCTGCCGATGATCGCTGCGGAAACCAATGTCGAAATCGTCGCGCTGAGTGTCACCGTTCAGACTCCGCCGCCCCGCAGATCCGGCGTCATGTCAAGAATACCACCCTCTTCCGATACCCGCCTCCCGAATGTCGGCTCCCACGTCACGATCTCGTCGCGGCGGTCCGGGAGTCAGATTGCCGACGAGCGCAATCCGCTTCCCGAACCCGCAGAACAGTATCGCAGAACCGCGGGGGAGTCGCCGCTGCCGGGATACACCCTGCTCCGCCCGCTCGGACGGGGCGGTTTCGGTGAAGTCTGGAAATGCGAAGCGCCCGGAGGGCTCCTCAAGGCGATCAAATTCGTCAAAGGCTCAGACGATTCGAATCCGAGGGGCGGGCATCAACTCCGGCAGGAGTACGAAGCATTCGAGCAGGTCAAGGCGATCCGCCATCCCTTTCTGCTGTGCCTCGAGCGGGTCGAACTCGTCGACGATGAACTCGTGATGGTCATGGGGCTGGCAGACCGGCATATCGGCGAGCTATTTTCGGAGTGCCGGGCCGGTGGTCTGCCCGGGATTCCGCGCGACGAGCTGATCGCATACCTGCGGGAAGCGGCGGAAGCGCTGGATGTGATCAGCGCCCAGTATGGACTGCAGCATTTGGACGTCAAACCGGCGAACCTCTTTTTGACGGCGGGCCACCTGCAGGTGGGCGACTACGGACTCGTCAGCAAGCTCGACGGAGGCACGGGCAGCGGCAAAAACCGCGGATTGACCCCGAAGTATGCGGCCCCGGAAGTGCTCAAGGGCACGGTCCACACTCAGTCCGATCAGTACAGCCTCGCCCTCGTGTACCAGGAACTGCTGACGGGTTACTTCCCGTATACGGGCCGCTCGCCGCAGCAGATGATGATGCAGCACGTCACCGCCGTTCCGGAACTCGGCTCACTCCCTCGATTCGACCGTGGCCCCGTCGCGAAAGCGCTGTCCAAATCTCCCGAGGACCGCTTCGCATCGTGCCTCGATTTCATCGACGCGCTCGGGCCGACCGACCCCAGAGCGACGCGGAGATCGTCGGCGATCCAGCCCCAGAGCCGGCCGCGATCTCAGTCGGCATCGTCCTCCGGGGAATCGGTCGGTCCGGCACCACCGGCACCGATGGTCGAAGCGAAGCTCCGACTGAGCGAGATCCGATCGGTCATTCCGACCCGGCAATTGCTGGGACACCGGACACCGCCATCCAACCGCAGGCCCGAAGCCGTCATCGAGGCCGTCGTCGCATATGCCGCAGAGGCGGGAATTACTCCCGCTCGGGGGGGAGACGAGCGGGCGGAAGACGGCACGTGGTCGTGCCGCTTCCTGACGACGGTCAGCCCGCGCTTGGCGAAGGTCAAACTCGAGCTCGTCTGGGAAGAGGGCGGACTCACGATGGATGCGCGCGACGACAATCGGGTGATCTTCCGGAAGATCGCACCCGCGTTCCGGCTCTTCGGCTCGCGCGAACCGGCGGGCTTGGAAATCGTCATCGAGCTGCCTGAAAACGCCGGCGAAGTGGGCGAAGTGGGCGTCTCGGCGAAGCTGTTCGGAACCGTGAAGCCGGACTTCGTGAAGGGAGCCGAAAGGCTTGTCCCACAAGTGATTTCCGGGATCCGCCGCGTCCTGAACAATGTCGGGGAGCGCCGCAAGCACCCCCGGCTTCCGGCGGAATTTCAGTTCGATGTCATCGCCGTACATTCCGATGGCACTCTGGACGAGCCCGTCGAGGCACTGTGTCTGGATGTCTCTTCGGGCGGGCTCGCGTTCCGGCTCGCTCGACCTCCGACGTGCAAATACATCTATGCGGCGTTCGATCGGATCGCCGGAACTGAAGGCCTGGCACTTTTGGTACAGACGATCAAAATCCACACCGACGACACCGGCGTGAACGTGACGGGCCGATACCGCACGGATCTTTGAAACCGTCTCGGTCCGCCATCGCTTTCCCCATTGAATCCGCCCCCCTCCGGCTGCAATCATAGGGCATGGTCGAGATCCTCGTTCACGTTCCCGACCCGCACGCTTGGAACTCGGTTTTCCTCTCCGGCGACACCCCCGAACTGGGTCGCTGGAGCTCCATCGGAGCGCGCTGCGCCCGCTTCTCCGACGGCACACACCGGCTTACGATCCCCGTGCACGGGGAAGGGGATCGCGTCCGCTTCCTCGCTACGCGCGGGCACTGGCGCGATGCCGAGGTCGGCGAGTGGGGCTTGGAGGTGCCGCCGCGCGAGGTCGAACTCCGCAGCGGCGAGCGAATCGAACACCACGTCGCCGGATGGGGCCGGGCGAGCGTGAAGTACCACATCGACTTCCCGTCCGAATTCCTGCCGCATCCGCACACCCTCACGGTCTGGGTGCCGCCGGGTTACGAGCACGACCGCGAGCGGCGCTATCCGGTGCTCTACCTGCACGACGGCCAGAATCTGTTCGACGCACAGACGTCGTTCATCGGCGTGCCGTGGGGCTGCGATGAGATTGCCGAGCGTGTCGTGCGCTGCGGGGAAGTCGAGCCGCTGCTGATCGTCGGCATCGCGAATTCGCCCGACCGGCTCCTCGAATACGGGCCGCGCCGCAGCGGTGCGCCCAACGATCTGTCGATGAACTACGGTCGCTTTCTCGCCGGAGAAGTCGTGCCGTTCATCAATGCGAATTACCGCACGCGCTTCGAGCCGACTTCGACGGGCATCGGCGGGTCGTCGATGGGCGGGCTGATTTCGCTCCAGTTGTGCAAGTGGTATCCGAATCTCTTCGGACGCTGCGCCGCGCTGTCGCCATCGCTCTGGTGGGATCAGGAATCGTTCGTGCAGAGCATTCGGACATCGCCGCGCTGGACGCAGGATTGCCGGGTCTGGCTCGACATGGGGGCGCACGAAGGCGGTTCGGAGATGGGCCGGCAGGCGATGCTGCGGCGTTCGCGCGGACTCGCGGGGCAGCTCGGGGAACTCGGCACCGATCTGCGCTACTTCGAAGACCCGGACGGTTCGCACAACGAATGGAGCTGGGCGCGCCGCTTCGCCGACGTGCTGCGGTTTCTGTTCGCGAGTTGAAAACCGAAGAAGCGTCTCGAATTTACTAGCGGCGAGGAAAGCCCGCGAGTAATCTCATCACCCGACGCCGTCCGCACCCTCGTTTCTTCAACGGAGATTGTCGTCGTGAAATCGACATTCCTGCCCATGGTCGCGTTCATGGCGTTCTTGCCGATGTCGCTGAACGGCGCTCCCACACCGAAGGAGGCCAAAGCGGATGCGGCGAAGGCAGACCTGTCGAAACTGGAAGGCACTTGGAAAGTGGTGTCCTACCAAAAAGACGGAGTCGAACGCGACGCGGACGACCTCGCTGCGATGGGAGCGGTCACTTTCAAAGGTCGAAATTACACCTGGAATGATGAAGAAACATCCTCCGGCACGATCGATGATCTCGATCCGACCCAATCCCCGAATCGGATCACCTACAAACCGAGCCAAGCGGAGAACGATGAGAAAAAGGTGCGGAGGGAATACGGGATCTACCTGCTCGCGGGAGATGTGTTCACGGACTGTTTTGTACTGACTGTCGAGAAGGATCGTCCGACGGAATTCGTCTCGAAGCCGAAGAGCGGTGTCACGCTGGTGGTCTACAAGCGCGTGAAGAAGAAAGCGGTTTCGAACTGAGTTGCGACTCCCTCCCGATTCCATTTGCGGGAACCGACCCCATCCACCTATACTAGGGACGTCGGAAAATCGTCCCCCTTTCGGAGCATACGAGATGTTCGCCAAAATCGCCGCCGGGGTTCTTGCCGCAGTCGCCGTAACGGGTGTCGGCGTCTACGTCGCCATGCCGGAAACGCACTGCAACGGCGGCTGCCCCCTCAGCCGGATGCAATCGGCTCCGGTCGTCGAAGCCTCCGAAACGCCGAGTTGCTGCTCGATGCCGGTGGCCTGCACCGTGCCCGCTCCGCAGAACGAAAGCCTCGGCGCCTGCACCGGGGCCGCGACCCTCGTCTCGACGAGCAAAGCCCCCGCTCACACCTGCTGCACGGACGAGTGAACCGTGCCGCGGTTCGCCCTGCTCCGGCACGATTGGCCCGAACACCACTTCGATCTGTTCCTCGAAGCCGGCAGCGAACTCCAGAGTTGGAAGCTGCCGGCCGACTTTTCTCCATCGGTGCTCTCGCCGATCCTCCCCGGTTTGCCGCACCGCTACCACTACCTCGACTACGAGGGTGACGTCAGCGGCGATCGCGGCACGGTTACACGCTGGGATTGGGGCGAATTCGAATGGATCGCGGAGCGGCGGGCGCACTTTTTCGGGACACGGCTGATGGGAAGCTTCGAATGGGTCGAAGCGGCAGACGAGACGTGGACGTTCGGGCCAGTTTCCTGATCGTCGTAGCGGAAGTCGCCAGACTTCCGGGTTTTGCGAATTCGGGAGTCTGGCGACTTCCGCTCCGAAGAAAATCGATGCGCTACTTGATCCCGGCATTCCCGGGCGCTTGCGGGCCGTTGTGCCGGCCGGCGACCGTCAGGCTCGAATCGCCGATGCGGAGCGTCGTCACCTGCGTTTCGGGCCGGCTCTGGTTCGCATAGAGCTTGCAGAGCGCGACGGGATTGCCCCCTTTGCGGTACCAGTTTACATCGGCGCTCAGTCGCCGAGCGGCGGCGCCGATGTCGTCGAGCACCCAGTTCTTCGGAAGTGGCATTGCTCCGGCTTGAAAGCGCACGATCTCGAGCGCGACGGTGTTCGACTGATCCTTCACGAGCCACATGCGGATTTCGACTTCGATGATCGTGCTCCAGAATCCCTCCCCGTAACGGTAGGCGACGAGCAGACGGTCATCTTCGATGGCGATCCGCGGGTCGGGCAGATTGGAGAAGAGCGCTTGCGTGAGGGGATTGGTGCCGCTCTCGCGCTCGCGGAAAAAAGCGTTGAGTTCCTCGTCGCTGAAGGTTGCCCCCCAGTCCCCTTTTTGCGTGGCCCGCATGTCTTCCATCAGTTCGCTGATGCGGGTGACCACTTTCCCCGCCTGTGCGGAATCGTCCGTGCGCAGTCCGTCGGCATTCTCCCGAACGTAGAATTCCGGCTCCCGTTTCAGCAGCGAACCGACGATTCCAAAGGAAGCGGCGAGCAGCAGCGCCAGAATGAGCAGCGTTTTGATGAAGGATCGCCGGCGCATGATCGGTCCAGCGGGGTTGTCGCGGTCGCAGCGGGTGTAACCAGTGTACGGCCGGGCGTCAACGGCGGGTGATCATCCGGTTCCCCCTCTCCGTTTCGGAGAGGGGGTTAGGGGGTGAGGT
>JAYVTJ010001090.1:0-1812 GCA_043774415.1 Fimbriiglobus sp.
GGGATGATCCCCCGCGCCGCCACGGGCACGGAGAAATGCATGTGACCTCCTTTTCGGCCCGGAGCCTGGGGAGTCTTGATCGATTATTCAAGATGGGACGATTGATCCGACGGCGCGGTTCAACCGGATTGGAGATGTTGCACCACTTGGGACGGATTCGCCGACTTTGTGGCTTTTGGCTGTTCTCGGGGGTTGGGCCGAGACGAAAGAGGTGTTAGATCGCAGTTCCGTTCTTTCGGGAACGGGATGCGGATGCGTCTGCAAACAAAGTCTCGAAGGAGGATGCCACCATGGAATGGACGAATGCTCGCTCGCGGCGGTTCTCGTTCTGCCGGTTGTCGTCGCTGGTGGCGATCCTCGGCTGCTTCGCCGCTCAATCCGCCAGCGCTCAGATGCCGCCGGCGCCGATGGTCGCACCGCTCGACCTGACCACGGCGGATGTGAAAAGCCCCCTGTTGACTCTGCCGGGCATCACTCCCGCGACCTGCACCAACTGCGCTCCGGTGGCACCGCCGATGGTAACGGCCCACGGCCTCTTCCAGCGCCATCACCTCCCGGCGGGTGCCGGGTGCGCCTCGGGCACTTGCGATACGCTCTGCGGCAGCGGCGGCTGCGGGGAAGGGGGCTGCGTCGCGGGCCGCGGCGCCTGCACCACCTGCGAGGGAGAAGGCCGATTCGGCCGGCTCTTCTGCGCGTTCCACAATGCGATGTGCTGCCCCGATCCCTGCTACGAGCCGCGCTGGACGACGCAGGCCAACGCCGCGCTGTTCGCCGACTCCGCCCGGCCGACGACGATCTCGCGCTTCCGCTGGGATCGCGGCATCGGCATGAACAACCCCGACCGCGGCGAATTCTTCTGGGCCAAGACCGGCGCCGGCGGTCGCGGGCCTGCGGTCAACGAGACGCGCCTCAACTACGACGAGCTGAGCTACTACCAGGAATTCGCCGCCGGCGAGAAGGCGTCGTTCTTCATCCAGACGCCGTACCGCAGTATGAACGGCGAGCAGAACGGCGGCAGCGGCGGCTTCGGCGACTTGGTCCTCGGGACGAAGTCGATGTTCCTCGATAGCGAACTCCTCGCGATGACCTTCCAGTTCAAGACGAGCATCCCGACGGCCAGCACCGGCACCGGCCGCGGCACCGGGCACGTCTCCCTCGAACCGTCGCTCCTCTCGACCGTCAAGCTCCACACCGACGCCTACTGGCAATCGCAGCTCGCCTTCACGATCCCCATCGCCGGCACCGGCGGCACCGTGGGCACCGTGCTGCACTACCACAACAGCATTAACGCCGTGCTCTGCCGGCCGATCGCCGACTCGGTCCTCGTCGGGATGCTCGAATTTAACGGCTACACCTTCACCTCCGGCGGCTACACCGATCCGACGACCGGGGCGACGCTCAACGCCAACGGCCTGACCCTGCTCAGCGTCGGGCCGGGGCTTCGGTTCGGCTTCTGCGACCGGATCGACATGGGCTTCGGCGTGCAGTTCGGCCTCACCTCGCCGAAGTTCGCCGACCAGCTCTACCGCAGCGAACTCCGCTGGAAGTTCTGAGTTTGAAAGTGCTGAATCCCGGAGGACGCGACCGCTTGCGGGTCGCGTCCTCCGGCCATTTTGAACTCCCGAAGTCTGTCTGGCACTTCCCCCCCACCCAGCGCTGGACAGAGATGCATTTCGCCGGACAGACTTGCAACTCGCCGGACAGGCGTTGCGGCGCTAGCCCGGATATTTCAGTGCGCCGTGGGAAGTCGTGTTTCTTCAGCGGGATGACCCCGCCCGGCAACTATCGTTCTGGCCGGTAGCAATCCGAGGG
>JAYVTJ010001091.1:0-4299 GCA_043774415.1 Fimbriiglobus sp.
GCCCGCAAAGCATAGTCGATCCGATCCGATGAACCCCGAGCCGTCCGGCTCGGGTTTTTTCGTGCGCGCGCTCGCGCGCTCCTGAGCATTCCTGCGGAATCGAGACTTTCCGATTCGCACCCGGAACCAACATTTCGCGACCCGCGTCCTATACAGTGGTGATGGCCCCCTTCCGCATTCGCCCCTTTCCGAGAGCCTCCCGATGACCGCACGTCCGCTCCTCCTGCTGGCCCTGCTGGCCGGCTTGACCCTCGCCCCGACGGCCCGCACCGCCGACACCAAGAAGGACACCGAGAAGTCCAAGGCCGCGCTCCAGGAACTCTCCGAGTTCATCGGCCAGTGGAACGGCAACGCCGAAGATCCGAAGAAGGCCCCCCTCGGGAAGGAAACGTGGAGCTGGGGCTGGAAGTTCGCAAAGGACGCCGAACCGGCGCTGAAGCTCGACATCAAGGACGGCAAGTTCTTCGCGAAGGCCGAAGTGAAGTACGACGCCGACAAGAAGAACTACGCCGTGACCGCGACCGACAAAGACGGCAAAGAGCAGGAGTTCACGGGCAAGCTCGCCAAGGGCAAGTTCGTGATGGAGCGCACGGACGCGAAGACGAAGGACCTCTACCGGCTGACGCTCAACACGGCGGCCGAGGGGATCCGCTTCAACGGCCTGTACGAAAAGGTCGCGGGGGGCAAGGGCCTGGGCGACACGATCTACAAGGTGTCGGGCAGCAAAGAGGGCGAATCGTTCGCCGGCGGCGGCAAGAAGAATCTGTGCATCGTCACCGAGGGCCTCGGCACGATGACCGTCACGTACATGGGCAAGACGTTCTACGTCTGCTGCTCGGGCTGCCGCGACGAGTTCAACGAGAACCCGAAGAAGTACGTGGACGCGTTCGAAAAGAAGAAGAAGTGAGCGCCGCGGTCATCGCCATCCGCTGCCCGGCGTCGGCCTGCCGGAAGTACATGCTCGTCGAGGGCGCCGACCGGGGCACGACCGTGAAGTGCCTCATCTGCAAGGTGCCGATCCCCATCCCGGCGAAGTGAGGACGAGGGATTCACCAAAAGAGCACGGAGGAGAACAAGATTTTCACCGCAGAGAAGGAAGAGGACGCGGAGAAGATCCAAGATGGCGAGTTGAGACAAAGCAAGGTGTCCCGACTCAGTATCTTCTCCGCGTCCTCTTCCTTCTCTGCGGTGAAAATCTTCTTGTTCTACTCTGTGGTTCGTTCTTCTGCTTTCAATTCATTCGATCACGAACACCGCCGTCGTCCCCACCGTCGCGATCCGCTTCTGACCCTTCAACCACTCGATCACCGCGAGCGTCTCCGGGCGCCGGTCGGGGCAGCCGTTCAACAGCGATAGCCCCACGGCCAGCAGCCGGCGCTTGCCCACTTTCTCCCGCACACCCGCGATGCTCGGCTCCGGCCAGTGGTTCACCTGTATCAGTTCGAACGGCGCCCCCCGCGCATCCGGGTCGGCGCCGTAATACCAGATCGGCAGCCGCTCGATCCCACGCTCCTCGGCCCAGCGCCGCAGTTCCGGCAGACCCTGGCCCCAATCGCAGTTTGAATCGGTGAGCTGCTCCGGCGCCTGCTCCGCGCCGCCCCAGAAGCGGTTGCAGTACCGCAGTCCGTCCGGCCACGATTCCCCCGCGACGAGCAGCGCCGCGAGCAGTGACAGCCCCATGACAGCGAAGTTCCATCGCCGTGAAGAGACCTCACCCCCCGGCCCCCTCTCCGAAACGGAGAGGGGGGGCAAAGCAACCGCCAGTCCGATGATCAGGAATGCGAGGCACGGGAACTGCAATCGGATACCGATCTGCACCCGGCAGGTCAGGCTGAACGCGAATAGGATCAGCGCGATGATGAACATCGGGTTCGCCAGTCTCCGCGTGCGGAAGGCGAGTGCGAACGCCAGCAGGAGCAGGGTCGGCTCCGTCAGCTTCTGGCTGAAGACCACCGGGAAGTAGTACCAGACGGCGCGCGGGTGCCATTCGCCGAGGGTGGTGCAGCCGTGGCCGCGGACGTTGTGCTTCGCCTGCATCACGAAGCCCTCCCCGGCATTCGGGAAGACCTTCAGATTGTGCGCCGCGAAGCGCACCTCGGCCGAACCGGGCGAATCGGGGAGTGAATCGGCCCAGGCCACGAACGAGTGCTGCGGCTGCCAATCGCTGCCGCAGTAGGCGAACATCGCAACGGCCGCGATGCCGAACATCTGCGCGAGATCGAGGAGGCGCCGTTTCGATTCGCCCCAGGTGCGCGCGATGGGCCACGCGAGCACGAGCAGGATGAGCGGGCAGAAGAGCGCGGCCGAGGCTTTGCAGAGCAGCGCCGCGCCGTACCAGAGCGCGGGGACGAGCACCCGGCCGCGCCACGGGCGGTCGCGGCCGCGCAAGACGCTCTCGGCGAAGGCGAGCAGCGCCGCGGTCACGGCGATGTCGGTCGTGGCGAGGGCGGCGTGCGCCAGCAGGTTCGGCTCGCAGGCGGTGAAGGCGACGGCGAACCGGCCGGCCCACGGCCCGCCGAACCGCCGCGCCAGCCGGAATGAATTCAGCAGCAGCAGCCACCAGAACGGAAGGGTCATGGCCCGGGCGACGGGGAGCAGTTCGCCGAGGTCGGTCGCGGGCTGGAAGAGGGTGCCGCGCTCACGCTCCCAGAGGTGCAGCGGCAGCGTCTGGAGATCGACGGGGAGCGGCATGGTGCCCGCGCGCATCAGCGTCCGATAGCTGCCGGTGCGCCAGTGTTCGAGGCCCTTCTCGATGTAGAAAGGCTCGTCGAACGTGGCGCCGAGCGTGCGCCCGGCGCTCAGGCAAAGGGCCGAGGACAACCCCATGACCGCGAGCAGCCAGGCGATGTCGGTGCGGTTCATCCGGGATCCGGTGCGGGGGCGACCGGACACGGTTTAGCACGGAAGGGGAATCGGGCACAAGGCGGAGCGGAGCTCCGGGGGCGCCGGCACTACGACCGGATCCTCGGCAGCCGTTCGCGGTAGGTCTCGGCGCGGTCCTTCTCGCCGTCGCCGGATTTGTCCTTCTCCTTCAGCGCGCCGAAGATCTGGACGAGGCGGTGGACGGCCTTCACCTGCTCGTCGCGGTCGGCGTTGTACACAACGTCGACCCAGAGGTAGGCCCACATGGCTTCGCGCATGAGGCCGTGGCGGACGAGCACTTCGCCGAGGGCGGAGTAGCCGGCCCCGCGTGCCCCGAGATCCTTCGCCTTCGCGATGAGGGCTTCGATCTTCGCGGCCGCTTCCTTCACCTTGGCGACGCGGGCCTCGACCTCCTCCTGCGGCACGGGCGGGTCGGTCTCCTTGCGCTCGGGCGGCGCCGGCGGAGCTTTCAGGACTTCGTCGAAGATGGTGAAGCGCTCGCGGAGCGGGCCGGTGGCGGGGAAATCCTTGACGGCGCCGAGTGCCTTGAGTGCGGACTCGGCGTTGAGCCGCTGGTTCGCCCGGAGGAGGTAGCCGATTTCGATGAGGCGGGCTTCGCCGCGGAGATCCGGCGTGAGGCCGGCGTTGCCGCCGAGGACGGCCATGGCATCGGCGGCGGCGGCGGAGTCGTCGAGTTCGCAGAGGTAGCGGGCGGCCATGCGGGCCGTGCTCCACGATTCCCAACTCGCGGCGTTGGCCTTGGCGAAGGCCAGCAGCCGGTCGGCGATCTTCTTGCCTTCGGTTTTGAAGTCGTCACCCACTTTCGCGTCGGCGGCCTTCGCGCTCCAGGTCAGCTCGCGGAAATCGAGATAGCGCTTCGATTTCGGGTTCGACAGTGCGCCGGGCGAATTCTTGATGAGTTCGCGGTACGCGGCGAGGGTCTTCGCGGTATCGCCGTTGGTTTCGACGGTGATGGCGGCGAGCTGAGATGTGCGATCGACGCCCACCACGACGCCGTAGTCGATGCGCACCATATCGGCGGCGGAGATCGTCGCCTTCACCTTCTTGTCCGGGGCGATCACCTGGACGCTCGCAGCCGTCTCCTTCACCTCGCCTTCGACCGTGACGACTTTGCCCTCCTGAGCGCGGTCCCGGTAGAAGACGCGATCGGGCGCGACCTGCGCGGAGGCGGTGAGGGCGAGCGAGCCGATGAGAGAGGCCGACAGGAGAGCGCGACGCAGCATGGTGGAGAATCCGGGTTCGGGGGTTCGGGATCGTTCGGTTGCGGAACTCGCCGGAGTTCCGATTCGGGCTCTGCTGGGTCAAGTTGCCACTGTCGGCGTTCGATTCTTCGCCCCAAAGGGGCCGACGTCGCTAGCCCAGGGCGGGAGCCCTGGGTTCGGTCCACCCCGTTCTTCCGCCCCGAAGGGGCCGGCG